>URYT01000068.1 GCA_900552185.1 uncultured Collinsella sp.
GGGGAAGTGCTGGCTAGCCACGTAGCCGTAGCAGGCATCGTCGCCGTAGATGAAGAATCGCGCATCCGGCAGGCCGATCTTGTCGACCACGCGGCGCGAGAACAGGCCGCCTTCAAAGCACAACTGGTTCATGGCGCGGTAGCCCTTGGGGCCCAGGTCCCACTTAGCGATGGGGTTGGGGATACCAAGCGAAAGGATGAGCTGGTACTGCCAAAAGAAGGCGCCGCCGTCAAAGTCCAGGCGCGAACCCTGGATGACATCGTAGCGGTCGGTCCACTTGGCAAGACGCTCGATGCCTTCGGGGATGACGAGCACGTCGTCGTCCATCACCCAGAACCACTGGGCGCCCAGGTCGTAGGCGCATTTAGTGCCGGCGGAGAAGCCGCCCGCACCGCCGCCGTTTTCGAGCTGCGGGGCGTAGATGACACGGTCGGTGCCGCCCTGCGCGTCAGGCTGCTCGGTGTCGATGCCCCACAGGTTGGCCAGGCGCTCGTTGAATGCGGCGCACATGGCCTCGGTCTCGCGCGAATTCTCGTTATCGACAATCACGATGCGCCAGGGCGTTGCCGTGAGCTCGGTCATAGAGTCGAACAAGTTGGCCAGGAGTTCCTGGCGCTTGTACGTAACGACGACGATGGCGAGCTTATCGATGGGAGCGGGAAGGGTTGAAGGCATGGGGCAATATATCCTTTCACGCGCGGCGGGCGAGCGCTGCACGGAAGCTATCGAATACGTCCTTGGGACTGTCCTATTGTAAAGGCTCGGCGCACCTTAGCGGCAAGCTTTGAATAAAACGCAGGAACCTGCCATGGGCCCGCCGCATGACGTGGGGCTGCTTTGCCCGCAAGAGGCTCCATAGATTATATAAACGCCCGCTGGCGCGCTGGCCCTTTGATACCATGAAACGACAGGTATTTCCTAAGGAGCACATTTGTCTACTAATTCCTCTGGCAGCCCTGTCCTGTCGCTGCTTATTCCCATCTACAACGTTGAGCGCTACCTGCGCGAGTGCCTCGATTCCGCCGTGGCGCAGACGCTCAAGGATATTGAGATCATCTGCATTAACGACGGGTCGACCGATAACTCGCCGGCGATTATCCGCGAGTATATGGAGCGCGATAGGCGCGTCAAGATGATCGACAAGGCCAACAGCGGCTACGGCGACTCGATGAACCGCGGCCTGGAGATGGCGCGCGGCAAGTACGTTGGCATCTTGGAGTCCGATGACTTTATGGTGCCCGACGCACTCGAAAAGCTTGTCTCGGCCGCCGATGGCAATAATGCCGACTTTGCGAAGGCGAACTTTGATTTCTACTGGTCTAAGCCCGAGGAGCGCCGTTCGCTGCACGAGATGTTTAAAGCCAAGGACTGTGGCAAGCCAGTGCACCCGAGCGATACAACGCAGTTCTTTAAACAAAAGCCGTCGATTTGGTCGGCCGTGTACCGTCGCGATTTTCTTGACCGCAACGGTATTACGTTCCTGCCGACTCCGGGGGCATCCTTTCAGGACACGTCATTCGCTTTTAAGGTGATCGCGTGCGCCGATAAGGCTGTTTACCTGCACGATGCCGTGTTGTCGTATCGCCAGGACAATGAGAATTCCTCGGTCAATTCTTCGGCTAAGGTCTTTTGCATCAATACCGAGTATGCCGAGATTGAGCGTTGGATTCGAGAGGATTATGCCCGTGACCACGTAAGCGGCGATGTCGCGCGCATGCTCAAGTTCAATCAACTCATTAAGTACGATTCGTATATGTGGAACTACGTGCGCTTGGCGCCTAAGTTCTATAAGGAGTTCCTGGTTCAGATGGCCAAGGAATTTCAGGCGGCTTTGGACGCCGGGGAGTTTTCGCTTGACGACCTCAAGCCGTGGAAGCGCGCAAATCTCGCTGCTATCCTCAAAGATCCTGAGGGCTGGGTTGATGAGCATCCGAGCTTTGCGACGGATGGTGCCTTGGGGCGTGCTAAGTATTACGCCTCGGTTGGAGGCCCTGGCGTGGTCGCCGCCTTCCTCATCGAATCGCTGAGGGGGTAGGTCGGCATGGGAGATGCCTCGAGTCCTAAAGCTACGATTGTCGTCCCCGTTTACAACTCTGCGCGCTCCATTCAGCGATGCCTCGAAACGCTGTTGGCCCAGTCCGAGCGCTCGATTCAGGTTGTCTGCGTCAACGACGGTTCGACTGATGATTCGTTGAGCGCCTTGCGTCAGGTCGCGCAGGCCGATGACCGTGTACTGGTGATTGACCAGGAAAACGCGGGTGTTTCGTGCGCTCGAAATACCGGTATCGATGCGGCCGAGGGCGAGACTGTCTTCTTTGTGGACGCCGACGATTACATCGATGCCCAGACGGTCGAGCGCGTGCTGCATGCCATGGAGTCGTCAGATGCCGAGGTCGTCGTTTTTGGCGGCGTCTGTGAACCTGTCGATGCCGCACCCAAGCGTGTTCAGGAGCTCATGAGCCCCAAAGCTGGTACCTTCGGCGCCCGTGATCCCCAACTGCTGTTCCATTCGAATGCGCAGCCCTATGCCTGCCGTGCGGCTTTTTCGCGCGAGCTGCTCAATCGCGAAGGCATTCGCTTCGCCCCCGGTTTGGCTTTGGGCGAGGACGTCGTCTTCCAATTTGCTGCTTATGCGCTTGCCCGTAAGACCGTCGTCATGCCGGACAAGTTCTACCACTACGTGATGGAGAGCGAATCGGCGACGCACGAGTTCAACAGCGCCGATGCCCGCGCCAAAAAACTCGATGCCCATATGATGATGTTCGAGGAAGTCTTGCAGGATTGGGCGGTCTACCGTCTTTTGGATTTGTGTCCCGGCGAGCTGATCACCTGGTTCTTGGACCTTATCGTTTTCGATTTGGCGCGCTTGGATGCCGATTGCTTCCGCGGCGTGGCCAGTCGCGTCAACAGGGCATTCACGACGTATCTGGGAGCGGAGTGGGCGGATTCGTCCGGCAAAGGCGCCGTTCGTCGTGTTGCCCACAAGCTTGTTGCGGCAACCTCGGGCGTTTCGATGGCAGACGCCACGCTGTTCTATCTTTCGACTCGCGGTCTCAAAGCCTGTCTGGAGCGCTTTCTCTAATTCCAAGTGCTGCCGCCCGCCGCAACTCGGCTGCTAAAATAACCCTGTTACACGCTATTCAACAGGAGGTTCTCTTGCAGAACTCTGATACCCCTAAAGTTTCGCTGCTTGTCCCCATTTGCAATGTGGAGCGCTACTTGCGCGAGTGCCTCGATTCCGCCGTGGCGCAGACGCTCAAGGACATCGAGATCATTTGCATCAACGACGGCTCTACCGATGGCTCGGCGGACATTATTCGCGAGTACATGGAGCGCGATACGCGCGTCAAGATGATCGACAAGGCCAACAGCGGCTACGGTGACTCGATGAACCGCGGTCTGGAGATGGCTCGCGGCGAGTACGTGGGTATCCTTGAGTCCGACGACTTTATGTTTGAGGACTCGCTCCAAAAGCTGGTTGCCAAGGCAGACGCCGAACATGCCGATGTGGTAAAGGGCGATTTTTACCTGTATTGGTCCACGCCCAGCGAGCGCCGTGAGCTGTTTGGGATTATCGACGAGCATATGACGGGTGCGGCGTATCGCCCCGTCGATCGTCCGGGTATCTTCTACCGCAAACCTTCCATTTGGTCGGCTATCTATCGACGCGAGTTCCTCAACGACAATCAGATTCGTTTCCTTCCTACGCCGGGCGCCTCGTATCAGGATGCGGGTTTTAACTTTAAGGTTTGGGCGTGCGCCGAGCGCGCCGCGTTTATTGCGGATCCCATTTTGTGCTACCGCCAGGACAACGAGAAGAGTTCCGTTAATTCGCCCAACAAGGTGTTTTGCGTGTGCGACGAATACGCCGAGATGCAGCGCTTTTTGGACGAGCGTCCCGAGCTCAAGGCTCAGCTCCAGGGCATTTTAATGCGCATGAAGGTCGATACGTACCGTTGGAATGATGAACGTCTGGTCGATGAACTGCGTGAGCAGTTTTGGCAGAAGGCCTCGCCCGAGCTCAAGGCCGATTGGGATGCCGGTCGCTTTGATCTGTCGCTGTTCGACCCGCGTGGCGAGACCGACTTGCGCCTGATGGTCAAGTCGCCCCGCGCCTATATCGATTCGCGCTTTGACTTTAAGAAGCCGGGTAAGCTCAATACGTTTAAGCATTACTTTAAGATTGGCGGCCTGCCGCTGGTCTGGCGCGTGCTGACGTATCAGCGCACCTACGGCGACAACCCACACCCTGATGACGTTCCGGTCGCACAGTAGGAGCGAGTGACTATGGCTAACCCCAAGATTTCCGTTGTCGTTCCCATCTATAAGGTGGAGGAGTGCCTGACCTGGTGCCTGGACTCCCTGCTTGCGCAGGACATGCCCGATTGGGAGGGCGTGCTGGTCAACGATGGCTCGCCGGACGGTTCGCGCGATATTGCGGCTGCCTATTGCGAAAAGGACGCGCGCTTTACCCTGGTCGATAAGGAGAACGGTGGCCTGTCGAGTTCACGTAATGCCGGCATCGCTGCGTCCACGGCGCCTATCGTCGCGTTCTTGGATTCCGACGACCGCTTTACGCCCGATGCATGCCGCGTGATCGTCGATGCCTTTGAGCGCGAGGACTGCGACGTTTTGACCTTTGGCGCGAACCCGTATCCGCTGGAGGCGGGGTATCCGTGGCTTAACTATGTGCTGAGCCCGCGCGATGTGTCGTTTGAAGGCTATAGCTCCGATCTGCTGTTTAAGGAAGCATCTCGCCCCTTTGCATGGCGCACCGCCTGCAAGCGTGAGTTTTTGCTGGGCAACGGGATCGTGTTCGACGAAACCGTTAAGTATGGTGAGGACCAGGTCTTCGACTTTGCCGTGTACGGTCGTTCGCACAAGACCGCGCTTATCTCGAACAAGCTGTACGATTACCGTGTGGCGCGCAAGGGTTCGCTCATGGACACTATGCGCTACGACGACGAGACGCGCCTGCTGGAGCACGTGAAGATTTACTCCGCGGTGCTGACTGACTGGCAGCGCGACGGTCTCGATGCTCAGCATGCCGATGACCTGGCGTACTTCCTATGCGATCTGGTGCTGTACGATGCGCTCAGGTTGCTGGGCTCGGACTGCGGCAAGGTGTTTGCTGCCGTCGCCGCGGCCCTTTCCGGTTCTGCCGTGGGCAGCGATGCTGCGCTCGCACAATGCGCTCCTTCTGTTGCTGCTATGGTGCGTGCGGCGCTTACCAGCAAGGCCCCCAATGCCCGTGAGTGCAAAAAGCTCATGTTCGATTACGACGTCTTGAGGTTTGGGCGCTTGGGCGCCTGCAAACGCATGGCAGCGAACGCCCTGGGAAAGCGAGAAGTGTAGATGAGTATCAAGCGTTTGGCACTTTGCCGCAGCCAGGGCCGTCTGTTTGTGCTGCTTCGTTTTGCCGGCCAGGATGTCGCCGCGCTTATTGAGCAAGAAGGTTCTCAGGCCTTTGTCCGCGCGACGACGAGCGGTTCTTGTGTGCCGTCGCTGGTACTCCCGGTTGACCATGGCCGTGTGCTGGCGCTTTGCCCTTCCGTTGCCGATTACGAGCGCGAGCTTGCCGTCTTGGTGCTTCCGTTTTTGGATGGCTCTACGATCGACGCTGCATTTGTGTCCGGTGGCCAAAAGCTTGGCTCCATTCGCCTCGATAGCCGCGTGGCCAAGCTGGAATCCAAGATTAACTACAAAGCAAAGGCTGCGATGTGTGCGCTCGTTCGCGATGCACAGCGCGGCGAGTGCTGCGGTCGCTATGAGATCGATGCCGTTCGTTATTTACCGGCAGACGCCGGCGCGGTGTGGCGCTATGTGGTTACGTGGGTGGGAGACCCCCAGTGCGCACCTGAGCTCCAGGTCTTCGATACGCATATGAACGCTATCGATATCACCGTGCATGTGTTTGAATCGCAGGTCGATGTACCGCAGCAGAACGGATGCCGCGTCAACAAAACGTATCTGAGCGTTGAGATGCCTCAGGATATACGAGATTTTGTCGCGATTGTGAGCGATCCCACGGAGCAGATTCAGAGTGGTTTTTGCGCCATGGATGGTCGCCTGTACAACGGCATGGTCGACGACAGCTGGAACCGCATGAAGGATGCGCGTGCAGACGACGCAGCTTATCGACGTTGGTTTGAGCAGCATCGCGCAAAGCCGGGCGATTTGGCGTGCCAGCGTGTCGCTTCGGTGGCTTTTGCCTATAGACCACTCGTGAGCATTGTGGTGCCGTGCTACAAGACTGATCGGGTCTACCTGCGCGAGCTGCTGGACTCGGTGCTAGCTCAGAGCTATGACAACTGGGAATTGCTGCTTATGGATGCCTCGCCCGAATGGGATGCGGTGGCCAATCTTGCAGCAAGTGCCAACGACGAGCGCGTTCGTCGCATCGAGCTGCCCGGCAACGGCGGCATTGTGCTCAACACCAACGCTGGTATTCAGCAGGCGGCTGGAGACTACATCGCGTTCTTGGACCATGACGACATTCTGGAACCGGACGCATTATTCCATTATGTTGCCGCGCTGAACAGGGCCGCCGAGGGCGAGCGTCCCCAGGTCCTGTTCTGCGACGAGGACATGTTCCAGAAAACGGGGGAGTGGGGCCAGCCGGTCTTTAAGACGCGGCTCAACGTCGACCTGCTCTATAGCCATAACTGCGTGACGCATTTTCTGATGGTGGAGAAGGCGCTCATCGATCACATTGGCATGTCTCCGGAAGATGTTGCGGGTGCCCAGGATTACGACCTGACGCTTCGCTGCCTTTCGGCGGGCGCGCGGTTTGAGCATGTTGCGCACGTGCTGTATCACTGGCGCGTTCATCCGGGGTCGACCGCCGATGGCTCTGCCGATAGCAAGCCGTATGCTATTGAAGCCGGGCGCCTTGCGCTTCAGCGTCACTTTGACGCGCTGGGCATTTGCGGAACGGTCGAGGAGGCCGAGACGCCGTTTGTCTACCGCATGCGCTATGCGCTGCCGGAGCCTGCGCCGCTGGTGAGTATTGTGATTCCCACCAAGGATCACATTGAGACGCTTGACGCCTGTGTGATGTCGATCGCCCAGAAGGCCGCGTATGCCAACTACGAGATCGTCTTGGTGGAGAACAACAGCGAAGCCCCGGAGACGTTTGCGTATTACGAAACCCTGCCAGAGCGCGTGGCTGCGGCATCCGAAGGCAAGGGTATCGCGCGCGTTGTGTACTGGCCGGGCGAGTTCAATTACTCTCAGATCATCAATTTTGGTGTGGAGCACGCCAAGGGCGACTACCTGCTGCTGCTCAACAACGATACCGAGGTCATTAGCCCCGACTTTATCGAAGAGATGATGGGTTGTCTGCAACGTCCCGATGCGGGCGTGGTGGGTGCCAAGCTCTATTTTGCCGACCACCTTGTGCAGCACGCTGGCATTTTGGTCGGTGTGCGCGGCGCACTTGCCCATGCCAACCAAGACTTCTCGGCAAAGCGCGAGGGCTATCTTGCCCGTGCTGTGCGTCCGGGCAACTTTAGCGCCGTAACGGGCGCCTGCCAGATGGTGCGACGTGACGTATTTGAGCAGGTCGGGGGCTACAACGAGGAATTCGCCGTCGGCTTTAACGACGCAGACTTTTGCCTGCGCGTGTGGGAGGCGGGCTACCGCACCATCTTTACGCCCTATGCCGAGCTGTACCACTACGAGTTCACCTCGCGCGGCAGGGAAGAGGCTAACGAGGAAAAGCTGCGCCGCTGGAAACGCGAGCAAGCTCTGTTCATGCAACGCTGGCCGGAGCTCTTCCTCGATGGTGACCCGTGGCTCGGACCGAACCTATCCTCCGACAGTGAGTACTTCTCGTTTTAGTGCGAAGTAATGCCAAGTTCCGGCAAAGTATCCTCAAGAGCTGCAAGGGCGGTGGGGTTCAAGTACTCCTCGTTCATGCAGCTCTTGTCATATCGAAAACGTGTGTCTCGTGAGCATTCGATGAGTTCTGCAGTAAAGAACCTCTCCCAGCTAAAGAACTTTGAGCTTTCGATATGTTCAGCGGGGTTAAGCAGCATGTCCTTAATGTGTTTGCTGTTGAATAATCCCGACTTCAACACGAGCCATTCAAACGATTCCGGTAGGAATAGCTTGATGTTCTTTCGGCGCAATAGAGCAGCTACTTCCGCAATTTCTGGTCCAAAGGCGGCGCCGTCGGCAATCACGAGGATGTCGTTTTCCGGTGCGTCCATAATGCAGTTGCAAATATTTGATTTTCCTCCCGCGCTGATGCATTTAATGCTGCTCTTTTTGCATAGCAAACTGAAGAATTCGTAGCCCGAATTTGTGTCCTCGACAATGACAAGCTCGGGCCTCTCGCCTCTAAAATCAGTATCACCGTAAATACGATATGTAGAGGTGTAGACACGAGAGTAAACGGGATACTTCGTTGTGGTTCGGTTGGTGTTCTTAAGACCGTAGATTTCATCAACGCTATAGGGCAGTTGGCGCAGTGACTCTCTGGCGACAATTACGTAGTAGTTTGAGCTACGCTTTGCTTCATGGGCAAATTCTCTTGATCGAACAAAAGTATTGCCCTCATCAATAAAAACAATACTGCTGGAAATCTCTTGGAGATCTCTACGCCAATATTTTCCAGATATTGTTTTACAGGGCACTTTGCAACTTACTGTTACGCCGCTTTGTGCCCCAAGCTCTTCGTGAGCTGCCACCATATCAAGCAGAGTTGTCTTGCCTATAGCACTGTTACCTTGGATGATGGTCAGATTTCTATTGATGGTCAGTTTAAACTGAACCCGGTTATTTTGAATAATTACCTGGGGGTGCGGACAGAAAGTTGGACCGTGAAGCGGTCCGGACTGGAGGTTCGCAT
>URYT01000069.1 GCA_900552185.1 uncultured Collinsella sp.
GGGAGTGCTAGTCGGTCATTATTGGCGCCGAAGCACCGTCCCGTCCCAGCATCGCCCTCAGCTTCTCGAAGCTTTCCTCGCTTAGGCAGTGCTCCATGTGGCAGCCCTCTTGCGACGCGACCTCAGCCGAAACACCCGCATCCTCTAGCAGCCCCACGAAAAAGCAGTGACGCTCCCACATTTGACGAGCGACCTCCAGACCACGCTCCGTCAGATGAACATCTCGCTTGCCCATTTCGACATAGCCGTTGCTTTCCAACGTCGCCATGGCCTTGGAAACGCTCGCCTTAGTTACACCGAGGTACTCCGCAACGTCGATCGAGCGCACGACGCCCTGACGTTCCGACAGAACGTAGATCGATTCGAGATAGTCTTCTCCGGATTCACGTAGGGCCATGGGCCGCCTTTCGCGATGATTGCTAGTTAGCCTTTGGATACTTTCCACGGCTAACTTTACCGCAAAAGTTGCCCATGTCTTACTACTTTGTCTAAAAGTTAGCCGTGTTTCACAAAACGTGCGGGACGAAAACAAAATGGGGACGCCCCGCAAGGAGTGTCCCCCAGCTGCCGGCAGAAAAGGAGCATCCCTAAGTGCCGAGCCGCAGTTATAACAGTCCAAAGTGCTTCGCGGCGTTGTAGATGCCATCGTCGTCCACGGCTGTCGTCACATAGGTCGCTGCAGCTTTCACCGTGTCCTGCGCGTTGCCCATGGCCACGCTCGTGCCCACGGCCGAGAACATCGACAGGTCATTCTCGCCATCGCCAAAGGCAATCGCCTCGCTCGCGTCGATACCAAGCCGCTCGAGCGTCGCCGCCACGCCCAGGTCCTTGCCGCCGTTAGCGGGAATAATGTCGCAGAACAGGTCGCACCAGCGCGTGGTGAGCGAATGCGACACGGCGTCGGTCACGATATGTTCGTCGGCCGGGTCCACAAAGGCGCAGAACTGGTAGACTGGTGCGTCAAAGGCGTGCTCAAACGGCTCCTCGTGGTAGACGATTCCCGCGTTGCTGCCAGCCGTCACCACGCGCTCGGACAGGCGGTTCACAAACGAGTTCTCGCCCTGCATGCACAGCGAGTCGTAGCGCCCCTGCGCCACCTGGTCCACAATCACCGCGACGTCGTCCGGATCGATCGGGCAGCTGCGGTAAACTCCCTCGGCATCAAAGCAGTGCTGGCCCGAAAGCGTAATGTACGCATCCCAGCCCAGGTCGAACAGCCAGTCCGGCATCTGGTAGGTCGGACGGCCCGTGGCGATCACGCACGCAATCCCCTGCTCGCGAAAGCTGTCGAGCACCTGCTGCGCCGACGCCGGAATCCGGTGGGTCTTAAAGCTCAGCAGCGTACCGTCGATATCGAAAAACGCGGCTTTGATCATTCTCGCTTACTCCTCGCCCTCGAGCTTTTCGCTCGCCTCGAGCCACGCCATCTCCAGCTCGTCCATGGCGGCGTGGGCCTCGTCGATCTTTGCCTGCTGCTCGCCGAGCGCCGTGTAGTTGGTGGGATCGACCTGGGCCATCGCGGCCTCGGCCTCCTCAACGCGAGCGCGCTGCGTCTCCATCTTGCGCTCGAGCGAGCTCACCTCGCGGCGGAGCTTCTGACGTTCGGCGTTGGAAAGGCCATTGGGCTGACCGCTCGACTTGGGCTTTTCGGCCGCAGCAGCCGCGGCACCGGTGTCAAACGTGCCGGTCTTGGCGCTCGGCGCGCCCACGGGCTCGCCCTCGGCGGTAGCGTTGCACAGGCGAAGGTACTGGTCCACGCCACCGGGCATATGCGTCAGGTGGCCGTCGAGCAGCGCCCACTGCTGGTCGGTCACGCGCTCCATCAAGAAGCGGTCGTGCGTCACCAGGATCAGCGTGCCGGGCCAACCGTCGAGCAGATCCTCGACAATCGCCAGCATGTCGGTATCCAGGTCGTTGCCGGGCTCGTCCAGGATGAGCACGTTGGGCTCGTCCAGGATTGTCAGTAGCAGCGACAGGCGACGGCGCTGGCCGCCCGAAAGATCGCCGATGCGGCTCCAGAGCTGCTGCGTCGTAAAGCCCAGACGCTCGCAGAGCTTCTCGGGCGAAGTCTCCTTGCCGTCGATGACGTAGTACTTCTTATAGTTGCTGAGCACCTCGCGAATCGTGTCGCCCATGAAGGGCTCGAGCTCCTCGAGCTGCTGCGACAGCACGCCAAAGCGCACTGTCTGGCCAATCTTCACGCGGCCGCACGTGGGCGCAATTTTGCCCTGGATCACATCGAGCAGCGTCGACTTGCCAGCACCATTCTCGCCCAAAAGACCATAGCGGTCGCCCGCACCAATGAGCCAGGTCACATCGGAGAGCACCTGCTTGGGCGCGCCGCCGGCATCCGCATAGCCGGCATCCACGTCGACCACATCGATAACCTGCTTGCCCAAGCGGCTCACGGCTAGGCGCTTGAGCTCCAGCTCGTCACGCACGGGCGGCACGTCGGCGATCAGCTCACGAGCGGCGTCCACGCGAAACTTGGGCTTGGTGGAACGAGCCTGGGCACCGCGGCTCAGCCACGCGAGCTCCTTACGTGCCATGTTGCGACGGCGCTCCTCGGTAACCGCGGCCATGCGGTCGCGCTCCACGCGCTGCAGGATGTAGGCCGAGTAACCGCCCTCGAAGGGGTCGACCTGGCCGTCGTGGACCTCCCACATGCTGGTGCAGACCTCGTCCAAGAACCAACGGTCATGCGTGACCACGAGCATGGCGCCCTGGCCGCGCTGCCAGCGGGCCTTTAAGTGACGCGCGAGCCAGTTGATGGTGCGCATGTCCAGGTGATTGGTGGGCTCGTCGAGCATGAGCACGTCATAGTCGCCGATCAGCAGGCGCGCGAGGTCCACGCGACGGCGCTGGCCACCCGAAAGCTCGCCCACCGTGCCCTCCCAAGGCACATCGCTAATGAGGCCGGCCAGAATCTGGCGCGTACGCGGGCTCGAGGCCCACTCGTACTCGGGCGTGTCACCGACGACGGCATGATGCACGGTGTCGGTATCGATCAGGTTATCCTTTTGGCCGAGCAATCCGATCGTCGTGTCGCGGCGGTGCGTCACGCGGCCGTCGTCGGGCTCCAACGTGCCGGCGAGCACGCTCAGCAGCGTCGACTTACCGTCGCCGTTTTTACCGACAATACCAATACGGTCGCCCTCGCCCACGCCGAGCGTAACGCTATCGAAAATATGCTTGGTGGGAAACTCTAGGCTGATGGAATCGCATCCCAAAAGAATCGCCATATGCCCTGCTCCTTCGTAGAAATTCAACGTTGTCCATGATAGCAGCGAGCCCCACCCCAAAACCTACCAAAAAGGGACAGGTTTATTTTGGCAGGTCGACGGCCGCACACGACACAAAAAGGCAGGCCATCTCCCGCAAGAGATGACCCGCCTCTCCAATCAGTCCCGCGGCAACCGTGGCCGCCGCGGGCCTCAAGCATGTCCCGGACTAGGAGAACATGCCGGTGAGGTAATCATTCAGCCGCTTGTCCTTGGGCCGTTGGAAAATCTCGTCAGTCTCGTCGTACTCGACCATATCGCCCATGTAGAAGAACGCCGTGCGGTTGGACACGCGCGACGCCTGCTCCATGTTGTGCGTCACGATGACGATGGCGCGGTCGGCAACGATCGACGACATGAGGTCCTCGATCGCCAGCGTCGAGATGGGGTCGAGCGCCGAGCAGGGCTCGTCGAACAAGATCACGTCGGGGTTGAGCGCCAGCGTGCGCGCGATGCACAGGCGCTGCTGCTGACCGCCCGAAAGCGCATGGGCGCTCTTGTCGAGCTTGTCCTTGACCTCGTCCCACAGCGCCGCGCCGCGCAGGCTCTCCTCGACCATGCGGTCGAGCTCGTCGCGGTCGGTGATGCCGTGGCGCTTAGGCGCAAACGTGATGTTGTCGCGAATGGACTTGCGGAACGGGTTGGGCTGCTGGAACACCATGCCAATGGAACGGCGCAGCTCGTAGGTGTTTTCGGTCTTGGTGTTCACGTTGCGCCCGCGATAGTTGATCTCGCCCTCCACGCGGCAGCCGCGAATCTCGCGATTCATGAGGTTGAGGCTACGCAAGAAGGTCGACTTACCGCAGCCCGAAGGCCCAATGAGCGCCGTGATCTCGCCCTTGTGGAAGTCGAGCGACGTATTGTGCAGTGCATGGTGGTCGCCATAGTACACGTTGACGTCCTTGGTGGAGAGCATGACCTCGTCGCTCACGGCCTTGCCGCTCACGCGCACGCGCTTCTCGCTCTCCCCCACGCTCGACAGGAAGTCCTGGGTCTCGGACGATGCCGCTTCGGTTGCGGGCGTTGCATTCATCTCGCTCATTCGGCCGTCATCCTTCTTGCCAGTTGCTTGCCCACGATACGGGCGACTACGTTAAACAGCAGCACGCAAATCATCAGCAGCGCCGCGGTGCCCCAGACGATCTGCTGGGCCTCGGGGCTGCCCTCGCCATAGATCTTGTAGATGTGCACGGCGAGCGACTCGCCGGGGCGGAACACGTTCCAGGCGCAGGTAGGGCTCGACAGGTTAAAGCTCCAGAAGTTCAGACGCACCGGCGAGCTCATGCCCGAGGTAAAGAGCAGTGCTGCGGCCTCGCCAAACACACGGCCGGCCGAAAGCACGATGCCGGTCACGATAGCGGGCATGGCCTCGGGAATCAGGATGTGCAGCGTGGCCTCCCAGCGGGTGAGGCCCATAGCCAGACACGCATCGCGCTGGGCCTGCGGCACGTCCTCGAGCGCCTGTTGGATCACGCGCACCAGGATGGGGATGTTGAACATGGTGAGCGCGACAGCACCGGAAATGATGGAGTACTTCCAGCCCAGCTGCACCGAGAACACCAGAAAGCCGAACATGCCGACGACGATGGAAGGCAGCGAGGACAGCGTCTCGATGGCGGTCGAGGCGATGTCGCGGATAGGGCCGTTCGGCGCGTACTCAACCAGGAAGACCGCCCCGCCCAGGCTGATGGGCACCGAGATGACCAGGGTGATCAACAGCAGGTAGAACGAGTCGAACAGCTGGTAGAACACGCCGCCCTGCGTTCCGTTGGCGCGCGACGGCTCCGTGAGAAAGCCCGGCTGGAACAGCGTCGAGATGCCCTCGAACAGGATGTAGGCCACCATGGAGACGACGATGAGCATGACTATGGCGACGATCGCCGTCAACACGCCCGTGGCGAAGCGGTCCTGCTTTTGGACACGCCCGAGCCTCGCCTCGTCGATGTGGATACGCGTGCTAGCCACGAGCCTTCGCCCCCTTGCGGCCGATAAGGTGGATGATCAGGATGAAGATGAGGCTCATGCCCATCAGCAGCAGACCGAGCGCCCACAGAACATCGTCCTGGGCCGAGCCCTCGGCATAGACCGCCATAGACGTGGTGAGCGTGGTGGTGATGGTGGATGCCGGCGACAGCAGTGACGTCGGCATGGCCTCGATACCGCCGATAACCATGCGCACGGCAAGCGTTTCGCCAAAGGCGCGGGTCATACCAAGGATGACCGCAGTCATGAGCGACGGCATGGCGGACTTGAGTACCACGTGCCAGATGGTCTGCCAGCGGGTGTAGCCCAGCGCGAGCGAGCCCTGGCGGTAGCTGTCGGGCACGGCGCGCAGGCCATCGACCGAAAGCGTGGTCATCGTCGGCAGGATCATGACGGCCAGCACGATGGCGCCGGGCAAGATGCCCAAGCCCGTGCTTGCGTGGAAAACGCTCTTCATGAGGCCGACGACCACGTGAAAACCGATCAGGCCAAAGACGACCGAGGGAATACCGGTCAAAAGCTCAATGAGCGGCTGAAAGATCTTGGAACCAAACTTAGGCTGGATCTCGACCGCAAAGATGGCAGAGCCGATAGCGATGGGCAGCGCGATAAGCGTGGAGAGCACCATGACCGCAAACGAGGTGACGATCAGGGGCAGGGCGCCGGTATAGGGCAGGCCGTTTTTGGCCGTGTTGGCCAGGTCCCACTTGGTGCCGGTGAAGAACTCGACGACCGAAACGCCGTCCTTGAGAAAAGCCGAGAGGCCCTTTTGGGCGACCATAAAGATGAGCGCGGCAACGACAAGCGTCACGAGCGCAACGCACGCGCCCGTGACGCCCAGGCCCACGTTCTCAAGGTCGCGCTTTGGCAGCTGTTTTGCCATTGCAAACCTTTCCGGGGCGATTACTTATTTAGCGGAGACCTTGCCGCTGGCGTCCTTGACGACCTTCATGGCAGAGACGGGGATGAAGCCCTGCTCCTCGACGAGCTTGCCCTGGACGTCGTCGGAGAGCATAAACTCCAGGAAGGCCTTGGTGGCCTCGTCGGCGTCCTTGGAGCAGTACATGTGCTCGGTCGCCCAGATCTTGAAGGAGTCGTCGGTGACGTTCTTGCTCTTGGGCTCGACGCCCTCGACCTTGATGGCGTTGAACTTGGAGTCATCGAAGTGCGAGAAGTCGAGGTAGGAGATGGCGTTGTCGGTACTGCCCATCTGAGTCTGGACATCGCCGGACTTGTCGAGCTCGGCGTCGCCCTTAAAGTCGACGGCCTCGTCGCCAAAAACGGCGGCCTCGAAGGTGGCACGGGTGCCGGAGCCAGCCTTGCGGTTGAGAACGACGATCTTGACGTCGTCGCCGCCGACCTCCTTCCAGTTGGTGATCTGGCCGGAGAAAATACCCTTGAGCTGCTCGAGGGACAGGTCGTCGACCGTCACGTTCTTGGAGACGACAGGGCCCATGCCCACAACGGCGACCTCGTGGTCGACGAGGTTCTTGACCTGGTCGGCCTCGAGCTTGGTCTCGGCGAAGACGTCGGAGTTACCGATGGTGACGGTGCCAGCGGCGACGGCGGTCAGACCCTTGCCCGAACCGTTGCCCGAACCGGAAATGGAGACGTCGGGGTTGGCGTCCATGAACTTCTCGGCAGCAGCCTCGACGAGAGCCTGGAACGAGGAGGCACCGTCGTAGGTCACCTCGCCGGAGACGGACTCGGCAGTAGCAGCGGCGCTACCCTTGTCGGCGGCGTCGGATGCGCCGGAGCCGCCGCAACCAACGAGACCGAGACCGACGATGCTGGCAAAACCACCAGCGAGGCCGAGGAACTGACGACGAGAATAAGCCTGATCGAGCATGATCTTCCTTTCATACATGCGACTCGCGGGCACCCTGCCCGCTTTGCTGTTTGGAAAGATACGGCCTCGAGCGGGCGACGACCGCCTTATCTGCGGTTTCTTACGGGCTATTGATAGACCCTTACCGCAAGCTCTGCCCAGCCTTTACAAACGGATAACAATCCAGCGCCGAACATGGCGCACCTTTTACACCAAAGGAACGTCCCCAATGACTACCCCACCGCAACAGAAAAAGCCCGGGCCGAAGCACCGGGCTCGTAATGCAAGTTTGTATCCAAGCAGGATATAGGGGTTTCCCAGGTGCCCGAGATTGCCCCAAAAGAGGAGCGCCGCGTACTTTGGTACGCAAGCGACGGTTTGAGGGGCAAGGTCGGGTGCCTGGGGAAGCCCTACAGCTCAAGTTCGTTGAGGCGCAGGATGGCCACGATGTAAATCTTGAGCGCTTGTTTGAGCTGTTCCTCGTTGGCGCACTCGTTGGGGCCGTGCATCTGGCCGCCCCACGAGGGCAGCTCCAGGCCGGTCTCCTCGGGGCCAAACGAGACGGCGCGGGCAAAGTTGCGCGCGTACGTGCCGCCGCCCATGGCAAAGGGTTCAGCATGCTTGCCCGTAAACTCGTTATAGGTATCGATAAGCGCCTTCACGGCCGGATCGTCGGCAGACACCGAGAACGGCACCTTCGCGCGACCCAGCTGGCACGTCACGCCAAAACGGCCCACGAGCGGGTCGAGCTGCTCGCGGATAGTATCGGCACTCGTGCTGTCGGGGAAGCGCACGTCGATGACCTGCTCAATATGGCCATCCGCCACGCGGATGACGCCAGCGTTGCAGGTAAGCGGGCCAAACGCCGGGCTCGTCGCGTCGATACCCAGGCCGCGGCCATAGGCGTCCGCATGTACAAAGGCCAGGAACTTGACGAACTCGTGCTCGGTAGGCGTCAGCAGGCGCTCGCCGCGGGCACCAAACGCGTCCTCGGCCTCACGCAGATACGCCACGATCAGGCCGACGGCGTTGATCGTCCCCTCGGGCATCGAAGCATGGCCACCGATACCGTGCGCGAAAATCTGGGCATGGCCGTTCTCAAGCGCCGTGATCTCCAGGCGGTCGGCGTTCTCAATGGGCGCAGGCAGCTCGTCGGCGGCAATCGCAAGCTCGCAGATAGACTGCGACGGAATGGCGTTGCTCGCCTCGGCGCCGCTCCACGATACGATGCGCCCGCCGTCGATCTTGGAGCTCACGAACGTCGCCCCAAACTGGCCCTTCTCGGCATTGCAGACCGGGAACTCGGCATCGGGCGTAAACAAAAAGTCGGGGTCTGCGTGATTTTCCAGATAATGGTGAACGTCGGACATGCCCACTTCCTCATCGCAGCCCAGCAGCGCGCGGAAGGTATAGCGCGGCACAATGCCGTGCTTGAGCAGGTAGGCACCGGCGTAGAGCGACAGCACGGCCGGACCCTTGTCATCAATCACGCCACGGCCGAGCAGCCAGCCCTCGCGACGCTCCATCGCAAACGGGTCGGTGTTCCAGCCGGGGCCGGCGGGCACCACGTCCACGTGGCAGATAGTCGCGAGCTGCTTGTCGCCGCGACCCGGGATATCGGCAATGCACACATAGCCCTCGTCGTCGCTCGTCTGGTAGCCGAGCTTTTGCGCAATGCCGAGCGCGCAATCGAGCGCATCACGAACCGGGCGGCCAAACGGCGCGCTAGGCTCCGCATCGGCAGCAACGGCTACGGAC
>URYT01000070.1 GCA_900552185.1 uncultured Collinsella sp.
GGCCGAACGAGGGTATGGGAACTCGTTCGGCCAGACGCGCCGCCGCGTTTTGTGATCCGTTTTCCTCCGTCCCCTTCGGATTACGTGATCTGTTGGGGACGGAGGAAAACGGATCATTTCGTAGGCCCGTGGCCGCCTTGGAAACCGAATGATGGTACGAGCATCCATTCGGCTTCCAGGGCAGCCACGGACAGAACGGAGCGAACAGAAAAGAGCACGTAGACCTGCCATAGCTCACCGACAAAGCTCATGCCGGCAAGAACGGCAGAGGTGACGATAACGGTGAGGGAGCCCAAAACGCGACCGTTTACTTTATCGGCAACATGGCCAATGACAAGTGAGCCGATGACGCCCACCACGGTGGAGATGGCGTTGGAGATGTTGTACTGGGCAAGCGTGATCCCGAGGTCGCTTACGATGAGCGGCTGGAACAGGCTCATGCAGTTAACGAAAATCGTGTAGCACGTGGCCATGATGACAAAGCCGGAAGCCACCACGAGCCAGCCGGGGAAGAACTTACGCTGCTGGGACATACTGCTCCTTTTTAAACAAACGAGTAGCAAGATTGGGTGCTACCCGTGGTCGGCGATGTAGCCCAAAGCGACTGCCGCATAAGCCGCGGCACCAAGTGGCAGCTCGGCATCGCTAAAGCGCGCCTTGGGATGATGCTGGGCAAAGTGTTCGTCCGTATCGGTCACAGCCGCGCCGATCGTAAAGTATGCGCTCGGTATCTCACTCGAGATAAGCGCAAAGTCCTCGCTCGCCATGGCATGGAACAGCGGCAAGAAGGCGGCCTTGGGCAGCGTCGCACCCACGTAGCCAAGCGAAGCCTGGGTCACGTCGTCATCGAGCACGAGCGGGGGAACATCCGAGAGCGTCTCGATGGTGGCCGACGTGCGATACGTTGCGGCCGCGCCGTTGACGACCTCGGCGATACGCTCCTTGAGGTGCTCCATAAGCTCAACGTCAAAGCCGCGCAGCGTGCCTTCGAGCACACAGGTATCTGGGATGACGTTGGCCGCTTGACCACCGGCAAACTTACCCACGGTCAGTGCGACCTCCTTGGCCGCCGGCACCTCGCGGGAGATGAGCTCCTGAAGCGCCAGATGCACATGGACGCCGGCCGTGATGGGGTCGATGCAGATCTCGGGGCTCGAGCCATGGCCGCCCTTGCCCTGCAGCGTGATGCGGAAACCGTACACGCCCGAAAGCGCCGGACTCCCATAGAGCACCAGGCCGAGCGGCGATTGGCTGTTAACATGCATGGCAAAAGCCGCCTGGGGGCATGGGTTCTGCAGCAGACCGTCGACGATGGCGGCACGGGCACCCTCAAAGGTTTCCTCGCCCGGCTGGAACAGCAACTTAACCGTGGCGTTGGCGTCGAGAAGCTCGGACTCGCGGGCCTTGAGCATACGAGCCGCACCAAGCAGCGCCGTCGCGTGCATATCGTGACCGCAAGCATGCATGCAGCCATT
This sequence comes from uncultured Collinsella sp., assembly GCA_900552185.1. Lineage (GTDB taxonomy): Bacteria > Actinomycetota > Coriobacteriia > Coriobacteriales > Coriobacteriaceae > Collinsella. The sequence continues at coordinate 1,476 of URYT01000070.1, forward strand.
GGTGGATGCAAAGGGCTCGCCGGATTCCTCGGCAACGGGCAGGGCATCCATGTCGCCGCGGAGCATGATGACCGTACCGGCCTGCTTGTCCGTGCACGTACCATTACCCCGAGCAGCAGCTGCCGCGCCGGCACCGATAAGGCCAACGACACAGGAGCCGTCAACAAGCACGGCATAGGGAATATCCATCTCGTCCAGACGCGCCTGGATAAAGGCGGACGTCTGCGGAAGGTTGTTACCCAGCTCGGGCATCTGGTGTAGATCGTGTCGCCACGCAGCGAGCTCGTCTGCAAAAGCCTGAGCTTCTGCAACAAGACCGTCACCGATAGCGGTCTGCGCCGCCGCGGTGGCCTTGGGCGCTGATTGCGGTTGAAAATCGGACAAAGCTGGTGCCATAGATGCCCTCCAGTAACGTTTTTGCAGCAAGCACTTTGATAGCATAAAGTGCAAGGTACAACTTTAAGGGCGACGCATAAAAAATGCCGCCCCGGGAGGGCGGCGCAACAAGTTGTTTACAATTGCGGGCGCGGCTTTTTGCGCAAAAAATCGAAGTGAGTCTCACTCAAGATAATCGACAGGAAGATAAGCACGAAGCCGGCGAGCAGGCGCGAGGTGAGCGCCTCCCCCATCAGCAGCACCGAAAACAACACGCCCGAAGGCGACTCCATCGAAAGGAGCAGTGAGCCCGTCGAAGCCGGGACATGCGCCAGGCCGACGTTTTGGATGAGCAGAGCCACGCATGTGCAGCCCACCGAGAGAAACGCCATCACACCGATAAAGTTCGGCGTCCACACGGACAGAGGCGCCTGGGTCTCGAATAACAGCGACGAAACCAGGCTCAGCACGCCGTTGCCCACAAACATCCAAAACGTGATAACGTTGATGTCCATTTTGCGACCGTACTTGGCGGTCACCGCCATCTGGATGGCGAAGAAGACCGCGCCTGCCAGCGTAATGACGTCACCGATGTTGAACTCGACGCTATCGAGCGCCACCAAGCCAATGCCCGCCAAGCACAGCAGTGCCGCGCCCAGGTTATAGCGGGTGAGTTTTTCTCCGCTCAGAAAATAGCTCGCGAACGGCACGAGGATGCAATACGTGCCCGTCAAAAAAGCATTCTTGCCCGCCGTAGTATATGCCAGACCGACCGTCTGCAACGCATAGGCCGCCCACATGAGCACGCCCATACTCAGGCCAACGATCAGATTGCGAGCGTTGAAATGTGCAGTGATGCGCTTGTGGAAGACGGCAAACATGACCAACGCTGCAGGCAGAAAGCGTACATAGAGCAGCTCGAACACCGGAATGGTGCCGAGTGCGTCCTTCATAGTGGTAAAGGAGTAGCCCCAGATGACCGCCACCGAAAGTAGCAAAACTTTCCAGAACAGCGGGGAGCGTGCGCCGGCGCCCCTGGGAATACCGCCCGCGCCCAAATCCTCACGGGCCACAGGGCTATCGGGCATGTTTTCGATTTCGTTGGCAGCGTATTGGGCCATGGAACATCCTCACACTCAATCTGGGCGTGGTGTCCGCACGCGTATGGCTGCGTGCCGCCTCATGGTCAAATAAAAACGGGGCGCACCGGACCCCCGGCACGCCCCGCTACTGTAGCAACAACCAAGCAGCCCACGCAATTCACTACGCTAAAGCATCGGGTTGGAAGACCTTGATGTTCCGACGGCGTTTACATTGTTGCGCTAGATTAATTTAGTTGACTCCAGCTTTTCGATAATCCAGTCGTTGGCTTTGATGACCGGACGGCGGAAGACGACGCCCAAGGCCAGCGACGGAATCAGATAGCTCGCCAGAATGCCCAGCTCAACCCAGTACTCCATATGGTAGGCGCCAGCCATGGCGGCATGCATGGCGTTGATGCCGTGAGTAAACGGCAGGAACGGATAGATCGCCTGGAACACGGGGCCGGTCATCTCGATGGGGAACGTGCCGCCCGAACCGCCGACCTGCATGACCAACAGCACGACTGCGAGCGCCTTGCCGATATCGCCAAACGAAACCGTAAGCGTGTAGACGATATTGGAGAACACGAGACTCGCGACCCAGCCCGCTAGCACAAACTGCAGCGGGTTGTCGCACTGAATGCCAAAGAACAGAATGTCGCCCGCGCACACGAGCGTTGCCTGCAGCAGAGCCAAACCGCCAAAGAACAGGTAACGACCCAGATAGATCTCGTGCAGGCGCACGGGGATGAGCTCGTTGATAAGCTCATCGTCAACCGAGACCTTCATCATGGCCGCCAGTACGATCGAGCCGACCCAGAGCGACAGAATCGTGTAGAACGGCGCCATGGCCGAACCGTAGTTGCGGATCGGATAGACCGGCTTACGGTCGAGTGCGACAGGGCCGGAAAGCGACACGGCCAGACCCTCGGGATCATTGCCGATCATCGTCTTGATCGTAGCGAGGTCATCCGACATCAAGGCGCCGTCGAGCTCGTCCTTGAAAGCGCTGATCTTGTCCGACGCCTCACCCAGCTGATCGGAAGCCTTGTTGACCAGCTTTGCAGCCTTGGAGAGGCCCTTTGCCAGCGAACCGGATGCGTCGGTCAGGCCGGCAACAGCACTATCCAGGTCGCCCGAGATACCGTTGAGCGAATCCAAAACGCCCGAAATAGTCTTCTTGAGCTCCTTGGCCTTAACCGAGAACGTAGAGTCGTAGTCAATCTTGGCGCCCGAGATACCAGCCTTGGCATCCGCGATTGCCTGATCGACCTCGGCACGCGATTTGTTAACCTCTGCCATACTCTTCGTGAGCGACGTCGCGGTATTCGTCAGCTCATTGGCATTGTTGCGGTACTCCGTCGCGGTTTTATCAAGCTCGGCAGCCGCGTCCTCAAGCCCTGCCTTGAGCTTATCGTTACTCACCTGGCCAGCAAGACTACGGAGCTCATTCGCCGTGCCATCAATCTCGTCGGCACGTTTATTGAGTGACGCTGCGCCATCGTTGAGCTGAGACACCGTAAGATCGACGTGCTTGTTTGCAGCGTCGAATGCCTTTGCGAGCTCGGTAGAAACGTTATCGAACGAACCTGCGCTCCCATCAATAGCAGCATCGATCGCATCGCTGGCGGACTTGAGCGCTTGCTCGGAATCGGCAATACCGCTCTCAGCATGCTGCATGAGCTGCTTCACCGACTCCTCGGTCGATCCGGACTGCTTGAGCATACCGCCCGCCGACGTCAGCGAATCGGACGTGGAGCTCAAAATGCCCGCAAGCGACGTTGCGCTGGCCTGAACGTCCTGCAGGTCCTGGACCGAATCGCCGAGCGTCGAGGACAGGTTGGCGATAAAGTTGCTGACTTGGTCGGTGCTCATGTAATCGAGCAGGCTGGACACCGTCTTAAGACCGATGCTCGTAATGGTCTCGGTAAAAGATTCGTTAACCTGGTTCTGAACGGCGCTCGAACCCTTCTCGGTCACGATCTGCGCGATGGCGTTGGCCTTCTGGTTCTCGTAAAACTCGATATCGGCGTGTTTCACGTCGGTCGAGAAAAGCGTCATCATGTCGGCGCTAAACGTTTTGGGGATAACGACGGCAGCATAGTACGCGCCCGACTTAACGCCCTCGATAGCCTTTTCGCGATCGTTAAGCACAACCCAATCGAAGCTCTCGTTGCCGCGTAGGGTGGCGGTCACGTTTTCGCCCACGTTAACCTCGACGGGGATCAGATCGCTCTCGTAACCCTCATCGGTGTTGACCACGGCGATCTTAAGATTGCCGGTGTTGCCGTACGGATCCCAGCTGCCGGCGATGTTAAACCACGCGTACAGACACGGCACGATAATGAGGCCCATCACGACAACCAAGCCGATTACGGAGCGAGACACGTTTTGGACATCGCGCTTAAACAGATGCAGGATGTTCTTCATTTATGCCTCACCTCCTTTGGAGTGCTTGCCAAGCGGGGTGGTATCTCCATCATTTGTGGCTGTGCTGTCGCTGCCCTGAGATTTATGGTGCAAGCCTATATGCGGCAAGCGGCCCGTGGACTGATCGCCATCCTTGGCACCACGCTCGCTGGCGTTGAGGCCAAACATGCGGCGGGCGGCAGGAATGGCGGCCGTGTGCTCGCGCATCTCGCGACGCAGGTCCTCATCGGAAAGCGCCGAGATGCGCATCTGGGTATTGAGGCTCGCGCGGATATATTCGATATTGATAAGCCAGCCGCAGATGGCAATAACCGAGATGATCCAAATGACAAGCAGGATGATCTTGCCGTTATTGTCGATATCGAGAACCGTCGACAGGACAAAGAGCAGGACCTGAACGCCCACCACGGCGGCAAAACCGCCCTTGATGTAGTACGGGTAGCGATGTTCAAAGGCGACCGCATGATCGAGCAGTTCGCGACGGTACGAATCGGAATCGAGCACGACGCGCATGGCCGTTCGCAAGGAGTAGCGCTCGCGCGGCAGGTCGTTAGACTCGCAAATCATCATACCGGTCGTGGAAAGCTGTTTATCAAAGAGCAGGTTGAGGTTGAGCAGCAGCGGACGCAGCTGCAGGCCGATAAAGAGCGCCACGATCAAGAACACGCCCAGAATGCACAGGTTAAACAGGTAGTTGAACGAATACATGCCGCCGACCGTCTCACGCAGCAGATTGATGCCATAGGTAAAGGGCAGCAGCGGGTGCAGCCACTGGAAGAAGCCGGGCATCATCTCGATGGGGTACATGCCCGACGAACCCGGGATCTGCACGATGACAAGAATGACGCCGATTGCCTTGCCGATATGCTTAAACGTAGTGGACAACGCGTAAATGATGTTGACGTACGTAAATGAGATGGCGATGCCGCCCAGCACAAATAGGAGCGGACTGACGCACTGTACGCCAATGACCAGATCTCCCACCGTAACGATAATGGCCTGCAACGCGCCCAGGATCACCAGGAGCAACCAGCGGCCAAAGTAGCCCTGACGCGCGGTAAAGCTGCCAACGCCTTCGCGATCGACCTCGAGCTTGTAAATGGCGATGAGCACGTAGCCGCCCACCCAAAGCGCCAGATTGGTGTAGAAAGGAGCAATGCCCGAGCCGAAGCTCTTAACCGGATAGATCGACTTGGAGGTCAGCTCGACCGGAGATGCCATGAAGTCAGCAACGTCATCGACGTCGACGCCCATCAGGTCGGCCAGCTCGCCCATGGACTCGGAGGTCTGCAGCGCCTCGATGTCGTTGGCGGCGGTGGCGAGCTTGTCCTGGACCTTGGCAAGCGAGGCGTCGGTCTGGGACAGCGTGGTCTTGGCCTGACCGAGCGTAGCGTTGAGTTGCGAAAGTGTACCGCGCGCACTTGCAATAGTAGGCGTGAGGCCAGACACGATTCCCGTCAGATCACCCGAGACGGCGGCAAAGGAGTCAAGCGCGCTCGAAGCCTTCGGCAGCGCGTTCTGTCCCAGGTCCGTCTGGGCCTGGCCAAGGTTGGTCACACCGGTCTGGATTGCGTTATTGATAGCGTCGCTGGCACCCGAGACAGCCGCGGCATCATTCGCCATGGCGCTCGACTGTGCAGACAGACCGTCCTTGATGCTCTGAAGCTTTTCATTCTGCTTGCGGAGCAAATCGATGGTCGATACAATGCGCGCGTCAATTTCCTTGGAACCTGTCGACGTGTCATTGACGAGAATTTCCAAGTGCCCGATAACGGCCTTATTGTGGTCGATCGTCGCCTGGAGAGACTCGAGCGAGTTGTCGATGCGGGTGGTCGTAGATGTGATCGTGCCCGTCAGCTTGCCAATCGCAGCGTTCGCGGAGGCTGACGTCTTGGTAAGCGCAAGGCTGCCTTCCGAGAGCGCCTTGGAGAGCGAGGCGACAGAGTTACCCGCCGTGGCGCGAGCCTCGCCCAGCAGGTCGTTGCCCTGGGAGATCGCCTGCGTCAGCGACGGCGCCTGACCCTGCAGACCGGCAAGTGCTGCATCTGCCGAGGCAATGGAACCACTCGTCTTATCGATGGCGGCATTCATGTCGCCAATCGAATCGCGCACTTCCCCCAACGCATCAGAAGCCTCTGATACCGAACCGGCCAACGAATCCTGAGCCTGGGTTGCCTTGTCCTTTAAATCGACTCCGGCATCCTTGGCAATACTGGCAACGGTCTCACCCACCGTGGAGACGAACTCCGAGTTAATCTGCTGCTCGATGGTGTTTGCACCGGTGTCGGTAACCTTGGGTGCAATAGCGCTCTTTTTCTCATTGACGTAGTACGTAAGCTTGGGCTGATGGTAGTTGCCGTCGAGCATCGAGACCAGGTTATCCGAGAAGTTCTTGGGGATTACGATGGCCGCATAGTACTCACCGCTCTCGACGCCCTCCTTGGCGTCGGCCGCCGAATCGACGAAGGTCCAGCCCAACTGATCGTTCTCCTTGAGCTGATTGACGACCTTATCACCCGCGTTGAGCTCACCCACCAGGTCGTTTTGGGTGCCCTGATCGTTGTTGGCGATGGCAATCTTGATACCCTGAGTGTTTCCGTACGGATCCCAGTTTGCCACGATGTTGTACCAGGCATACAGCGAGGGAATAACGCACACGCCGAGGGTAACCACCAAGGCGACGGGGTTCACAAGTAGTCGCTTAATGTCGCGCTTGAATATCGCAAAGGAGACCTTTGCATCGGATAGTTTGCTGCCGAGACTCACGCTTGGGCCATCCATCCTGTCGTTGAATCAAATCGTACTATCGACAACCATTGTACGTAGGCGCTTTAGCGTCTCAGAGCACAATGGTATTGAGTTTTGCGGGTAGCAATATACTACGAAGACGAATTAACGTACAGTTGTACAGTATCTTAAATTTCAGCAGGTCACAAAACCACAACCCGCACAAATTAGCAATTCAAATAGCATCGGGGACGTTCTTAAACGACTAGTCAAACAAAAACGCCCCCAATGACTACTTAGGACCACGAAAGCGTCGCTGGTTGAGCATAAGTCAGACACTATGACCCAATCCAGGGGCACGGAAACGACAGGAGCCCCCGCTCGTGACCGCGGGTCGGGGCTGCGACAATGTTGTTGAAGTGCCAGAGGCGCAGCCGCGCCGCAACGAGGTTGGGAGGCTCCCGTGCCTAGATATTCTACCGCCTTCGGAATGGACGTACACCTCAGGTCCACCACCGTCTGCGCGCTCGACGCGGAGACGGGCGAGGCAGTAACGAGGAGGTTCCGAGGCAACCCGTGGGGCGAGGTCGCGGAGTGGATGTCGGGCTTCCCCGGCCCGTCGCTCGCCGCCTACGAGAGCGGCTACCTCGGC
>URYT01000071.1 GCA_900552185.1 uncultured Collinsella sp.
CGCACCGGCCGGCTCGCCCGCGCTCGTGGTGGTGCTCGACCATGTCACCGACGCCGGCAACTTCGGTGCCATCGTGCGCTCTGCCGAGGTTGTGGGTGCAGCTGGCGTCGTGATTCCCAACAAGCGGTCGGCCGAGGTCACCGTCGCAACGTACAAGACCTCCGCAGGAGCCGTCATGCACCTGCCCATCGCGCAGGTTCCCAATATCGCCCGTGCGCTCGATGACCTCAAGGCCGCCGGCTTTTGGGTGGGCGGCGCCTCCGAGCACGCCGAAGGCAGTTGCTGGGACGCCCCCTTCGAGGGCCGCGTTGCGCTCGTCATGGGTTCCGAGGGCGACGGCATCTCGCGCCTGGTGCTCGAGAAATGCGACTTTTTGACTAAGCTTCCCCAGCGCGGAATGACCGAGAGTCTCAACGTTGCCCAGGCGACCACCGCGCTGTGCTTTGAGTGGCTGCGCCGCAATGCCGGCGAACTCATGGGGGAGGAGTAGCGCATGTCCAAGAAGAACCGCGCCAAGTCCAAGGCCAAGCGCTTTGGCGAGGGCTCGGCCAAGCCGATTGTTTCGGCCGCGACCTATGGCGTGGGCGGCAATGCGTTTGCGCAGGCCATCGCCGATCCGGTCTCGACGGTGCACTCCAATAAGCCCGAGCTGCTGGTGGTCGACGGTTACAACGTGATTCACTGCACGCCGCGCTACGAAAAGCTCGTCTACGACCATTCCGACGATCCGTATTCCAGCGACGTCCACGATATGGCGCGAACTGCACTCATCAACGACGTCGCCGCGTTTGCCCAGGGCCGCTACGAGGCCGTGATCGTGTTTGACGGCGCGGGCAACATCTCCAGCGAGCGCCCCAACCTGCCGGCCCGCGGCGTGCGCATCGAGTTTTCGCCGACGGGCGTCTCTGCCGATACCGTGGTACAGAAGCTCTGCATCGAGGCACGCGAGGAAGGCCGCGCGTGCTCCGTGGTATCGAGCGACGGCACGATCCAGGCCGTCGTCATGGGGAAGGGCGTTACGCGCATCTCGAGCCGTATGCTGGTGGACGAGATCAAACAGATCGATAACGACGTTCACGAGGCAGAGGAAGCTCCGCAGATCAAGATGACCTTGGGCAGCCGCCTGAGCCCCGAGGCGCTGGCCGCGCTCAAGGCCCTGCGCGGGAGGTAGGGGAGTTGGCGGGGCAATGCTGCCTCGCTAACTCCATTCAGCGATGTCGATCATTCTTTCGAGGCGCCACGTTAGCGCCTCTTTTAGATAAGGCAGTCTCGCTGCTAGGGCATCGTTTTTAGACAGAATCTCGATTGCCTCGTCGACAAAACCTTCGAGTTTGTCCCCGTCAAACCAGTTCATATCCTCAACAAGCAACATTTGTTTCGCGGGACTTGAATGGAACTGCGCGCTGGCAAAACTGTGCTCTCCCGCCCTAAGCTCCTCTAGCGATATGTTGCACCAGAGTGATGAGCCCGAATCGAAGATGGGGGCAGGTCTGCAGGCTTGCGTGTTGACGTTTCGCACGAGGCCGAAGTTGCGCCAATGACGATCGTAGTTGGCAATGATGTCGTCACATATGATCATGCGGTCAAGGGCATCCTTGACGTCTGTCGCCCCGAGCTCCTCGCAGTTTGCTACATATCGCTCGTAGTCGGTTGGTCGTTCATCTGCGTTTGCGTGCTGGTTTACATAGAACGCAGGGACATACTCTTCTTCATCAGTTAAGAAGACATCGCATATGCTCAGGGCGGAAGTGCCCGTGCCCTCGAGCGAGTAAGGCACATAATCGCAGGCGTTTAGGATGCGACGGTGAAGTGCAGTCGCCACCAGCTCGTTATAAGGTTCCTGGTTTAGATGCGCACCTGCCTTGTGGAGAATTCGACGGCCATCCTCGCATGTCCAGTACTTTTGAAGATTGCCGTCCGAGGTGTTGTCGGGCTTGGCAGCAGCTGCCTTGCCCTCTGGGGCGAAGGGTGCAATGGTTAGCGAGACGTCATCAAAAGCATTATTGAAGAAGTTGATATCCTCCCAGGTGAGACCGGAACCTTGGGGCCTAATCCAATACTGGTCGGATAAGGAGAGGCCGAGATTTCGCTGGACGAGTTCATCGGGAACATCGACTGCGGCTTCTGCAAGCAGGGAGGCTAGCCCAATGCGTGCGAGCGGGATACCGCGGCCGCGCCACCAGATGCGGAAGGAGTCTAGCGATATGGGGCTATTAGGGCCAAATACTCCAATAGGGGCGTGGGCGTAATCGATGTCGGCACCGATGTGGGTAAAGTCTTTTCGCGATGTGCTGTAGACCAGCTGAGCGACTTCGTACGTGCGGTTCATGAGGGTGAACGCGATCTCGCTCTTACCGTGGCCGCGGCGGGGACGTCCCCCCGTTTTGGTCACAGAGCGGAGTCGCGTGTCGACGCTGTCTTTGTCGATGAGCCATACACCAGAAGCCTTGCGGGCCTCAAGTGCTCCGTTTTTTATGAGCTCCTGCACCCTGCGCGGAGTGATGCCGAGCAGCTCGGCGGCTTCCTTGGTAGTAAGCATCGCGAAACCCTTCGCCGAAACGAATAGTTTTATATAGTCAATTGTAATTAAAACTATTCGTTCTGGCGAATAGTTTTGAGATGTGGTCGGGTGAAGGGCCTGTTGCGCCTCGTCGGCAATTCCTTTATTCTTAATTGGCTTCGCGCGAAAGCGCCAAGTGTGCCAGTGTGGCGCAACGGTAGCGCAACTGATTTGTAATCAGTGGGTTGCAGGTTCGATTCCTGTCACTGGCTCCATGAGAGTTTCGGGCTCTGTCTCTATATGGGACAGGGCCCGTTTCTATTTAGGTGGTGCGCCATCGGGTTAGCGCCCATCCCGTTTTTGGTTTGTCTCGTCCTCCAGTTTGTCTAAATCTGTAACACCAAGACCGATATTTGGCATCTAACTGTTACAGATTGAGATGAAACTTAGGGTGTTTTAGGAATATCTTGATCTGTAACATGTAGAAGCGGAATAGGCCTCTTGCTGTTACAGATCGAGACAAGGGCGGGTGCGGACCTGGATGTCCTGCTCGAGCGTGGATTTCTGGACACGCGAGCGAAGAAAATCTCCCGACCGGAGAACGAGCGTGGATAATTAACTTGGATAGGGAGCTAAGGTAAACACCGATTGTCTATCGACGGCTTTAGAAACAACGACCCCGATTTCATTGTGGACTCGGGGTCGTTTGTGCCTCAGGAATCCGAATGGATTAATCGAGCTCCTAAGGGACTTCTTGGGTTCTTGCTAATGGTCTGCCGAGGATGTCCCCAATGCAAACAGCGGGCATCTACTCAATATAGCTGGGGTTCTTCTTGATGATTACGCGTGCAGCGATGAAAGAGACGACGATGGCGATGATGGCGACAACGCATGCCAGCACGAAGTTGCCCATGGACCCATCGGGAGCGATAAAGATGAGTGCCGAAAGAAGGCCGGGGCATGCTCCCGCAACATACTCTTTCAGAACAAAGATGCCTGCAGGGAGTCCAGCGCAGAGCGCGCCGATTGCCGTGCCGACAAGCAGGCGGGGACGCTCGATGAGGCAACCGTAGAACGCGGGCTCGGTTACGCCACAGAGTGCGGTAACGGCAACCGTGGTGACCATACCCTTCTTCTCCTTGTTTCCCTTCATGGCAGTTGCCAGGGCGAGGCTCGTGCCGCCAATGCAGAGGTTCGAGATGAATCCAAAGATAATGGGTGCCCAACCGAGCTGCGCCAGGCTCGTAACTTCGATTGCGATGTAAGCCTTATCGAGACCGAGCATGACGAAATAGGGGTTAAGGGCTGCCAGGATCGGAGTAGCGATAAATGCCACGTTGTCCATAAGCCACGTGACGGCATCACTCAGCGCGTAGCCCATCATGCTGCCGGCGGGGCCAAGGATAATCAGCTCGACGGGCACGACGATGATCATGGTGAGCAGCGGCTTCAAGAACAGTTTGGTAACGTCGGGAATGATCTTCTGAAGGCTGCGGTCGACAAAGTACATGAACACAACGCCCAGTACGATGGGCACTACCGTACTCGAATAGTCGTTCGTCGGGATGGGGATACCAAGAAAGTCGAGACCCTCGGCACCGCTAATGGACGAGCTGATCATGATCGCGCCCAGCAATGCGCCCATGATGGGCTGCATCTTCATGACGGCTGCGAGCTGATAACCAAGATAAACGGGCAAGAAGCTAAACGAAGCGCTAAAGATCGCCAACAGAACCTGGGCGGTTCCGCTATCGGTGCTTAATCCGCAATAATTGACCAGGAGATTCTTGATCGAAAGAATGAGTCCGCCAACGATGAGCGCCGGGACGATGGGCATGAATACCTGTGCAGAGACGTTCCCGAATTTCTCAATCAAGCCCATGGCGGTGTTACCGCTTTTAATGCCTTCTGCAAGGTCTTTGGCGGTTTGGGCATCGTCGGCAACCGTGCCACCGCCGACTTCGATTCCCGCGAAGTCGAGGAAGTCGTTGTAAGCCTCGGTGACGTTGGGGCCGATGATCACCTGAAGCTGGCCACCGCTGACTACTGCCCCGAGCGCCTGATCGGCCGATTTGGCGAGCTGGAGATCGATGATCGAGGTGTCTCGTGCGTCGATGCGAAGGCGTGTCGCACAATGAGTTACCGATGTAATGTTCTCTTTGCCGCCAACAGCCTTTAGGACTGTTTCGGACATTGCCTGATATTTCATCTCTTTCTCCTAACCTTCCTGCTCCTGATACTTCGAGATAAGGTCTCGGTACCAATACCAGCTCTTTTTGGGGGTGCGCTCCAGATTGTTCTCGAAGTCGATATGGACAAGTCCGTATCGTTTTTCGTAGCCGTTGATCCAGCTATACAGATCCATCGTCGACCAGAGGTAGTAACCCTCAACGCGCGCGCCGTCGCGCTTAGCCCTCATCATGTGCTCGATGAACTGGCCCAGAAGCTCGATGCGGTCATCATCGTGGATCATTCCGTCTGTGTCTGGTTGCTCATAGGCGCCATGTCCGTTTTCCGTAATAAAGATGCGGGGCGCGTCATAGCGCTCGTGGACATCCATGATGGTTGAATACATGCAACTTGGGAGTATTTCGCGGCCCCATTTATTGCGGGGAACATTGCTGTCGTGGGCGCTTTCAAACAAGGGCGCAATGCATTTTCCTTCGACCCTTTTGCTCGAACTGCCCTTATTGTTCGCCGAAACGGCAAGCTCTCCACCGTGCCAGTCGGTTACATACTCTCGGCAATACACGTTGAGTCCAATAAAATCGACTTTACCGTCTCTGAATTCTTTTACGTCATTTGGGGATCGATAGAGCGAGACGCCAAGTTTTTCAAGGATTTCGTCCATTTCTGGCGGCAGTTGACCCTGAAGCGCTGGTGCCAGAATCATGCGATTGGCGAAAAAGTCTGCGTATCGAAATACGTCATCAGGGTGCTCGGTTGCCGGGTCGAGTTCGACAACGCCGCCATCGTGGACGGCGCCGATGATGCCGTCGTAGCCCATTTGACGATATGCTCGGACTGCGAGTGCGCTTGCGCGCATCAGGTTGTACTGAAACTGCATGTACGACTGAACATCGAGCGATCGATTGGGGGGATAGTTGCCCAACATGTTTACGCAGTAGCTGTAGAAATGCGGCTCGTTAACGGTAGCCCAGATTTTGACGCGGTCTCCAAAGCGCTCAAAGCAAATCTTGGCGTATTTGCAGAACCACTCTGCCATGTCGTTGTTCAGCCATCCGCCTTTGCAAGCAAGCGTGAATGGCAGATCGTAATGGAACAGCGTAACGTTGGGCTCTATGCCATTTTCGAGGCAGCAATCAATGACCCGATTATAAAAATCGATACCCTCTTCATTCACTTCGCCGATACCCGTGGGGATGATTCGACTCCATGAAAGAGAGAAGCGATAGGTGTTTTGTCCGCCTTCTTTCATCATTCGGATATCTTCTTCATAGCGATGGTAGAAGTCGCAAGATACATCACCGTCAACATGGTTGATGTTCTTATTGCTTGTGTGGCTAAAGAAATCCCACTCACCAAGGCCTTTGCCGTCTTCGTTCCAGGCACCCTCGCACTGATAAGACGCCGTGGCGGAACCCCAGAGAAACGGCATGTTGTTCACGTTGCCCATGAATCCCCTTTCCATCACTCAAAACACGGTGGATACGTGTGGCGGAATTATGATTAAGATGACGTCAGCTGATTTGAATCATAGGAGAACGACCAAAGCTGTTTGATTCAATAAATGAACCATGATTTCGAGGAGAGCGGAAAGAGGGATCACGTGAATATCAATGACTTCGATGTGCTCAATCGCATTAGCTCCATCATCAACAGCGAGTTTGGGTCAAACGATGCCGCCATCGCTCGATATCTCATCGCTCACATTAGGCGTTCGAGCGAAATCAATGTTGCCGCAATAACCCGCGATGCATTCGTGACTCGTTCCGCTGTTCGTCGTTTCTGCAATCGATTGGGCTACCAGTCTCTTAGCGATTTGAAAGAATCATTTACTCAGTCAGTCTTTCCAAGCGACTTAAGCCATCGAGAGGAGGAATTTGGCTACGAGGAGTACAGGGCAGAGCTCGACGTTCGCATGATCGAGATGTTCGCTGAGGTTGAAAGCGGCGTGTCCGATATCGCTATTAAGCATCTTGTCGACGAAATTGATGGCCATAAAAACGTTGAAATCTGGTGCACCAATAATGTGAGCGCCAATCTCGTACGATTTCAGCAGGAAATGTTTTATGCGGGCAAGATAGTTCGCATAGTTGCTGGGGCTAACGTCGCGGAATTGAAAAACATGGGAGACGCTTCGCAGTCATTGATAATTCTCGTATCGGTCTCCGGGCTATTTGCGTCACAGGCGCGTGAGTATCTTGATTGCCGTTCGGGCAGGAAGATTCTAATTACTGCGTTTAGCAACGATGACAAATCGAGGTCTTTTGACCGTGTATATCGTCTTGGTAATGCGGGAAACGGAATTGACCGACTCGGCGTTTATTCGAAATACGCCATGACTTATTTTTTCGACTTGCTATCGTCGTGTTACTTGAGTCGCTACCCCTGCACCAAGGGGGAGCCGCTCTATGGGTCTACTTTGGCCTGGCCCGAGTAGTTGCGGCTTTACAGTTCTCTCGCCTGGAGAATGAACGTGGATAATCTGCCACTTTGGCCTTAGAGCCGCGCTAAAAGTGGGAGATAATCCACGCTCGATCGTGGCGTGGAAGCCCCGATCTCGACCTATATATAGGTGCAAATAAGCTGGTATCGAAGTTCGATCCTGAAGGTGTACTCCACTACACCAAAGTGTTACCTAGGGAAACGTCACCTCAGTATCCAAAACCACCGTCCTTCATATCCAAACTCAACAAAACCGCAGGTCACAGCTATATAGATACGCCCGGCACCGTGTATCTAGAGGTTTTCGTTGACAGCCCCCAAGGTTGCATCGTATTATCTTTTTCGTTCGCGGGGGCGGCGGTCCAAAATACCAAAGGACCTGCGGATACTTGAACGATTGGGAGTTTGCCCGAGTGGTTAATGGGGACGGGCTGTAAACCCGTTGGCTCTGCCTACATAGGTTCGAATCCTATAGCTCCCACCCGTCAAGTGCCTGTATAGCTCAGTCGGTAGAGCACTTCGTTGGTAACGAAGAGGTCACCAGTTCAAGTCTGGTTGCAGGCTCCATCTGGCGGTGTAGCTCAGTTGGTCAGAGCGCACGGTTCATACCCGTGTTGTCACTGGTTCGAATCCAGTCACCGCTACCATAGGTAACACGGTGGCTTCTCAATAGTATGTTGAGAGGCCACTATGGTATAAAGGCAAAGTCCCGTCCGGGGACGACCTGTTTAGAGGAGGGCTTTATGGCCAAAGAGAAGTTTGAGCGCACTAAGCCGCATGTTAACATCGGCACCATTGGTCACGTCGACCACGGCAAGACCACGCTGACCGCTGCCATCACCAAGGTTCTCTCCGAGACCGAGGGCTGCAAGGCTGACTTCACTGCGTTCGAGAACATCGACAAGGCTCCCGAGGAGCGCGAGCGCGGCATCACGATCTCCGTCTCCCACGTTGAGTACGAGACCGCTGCCCGTCACTACGCTCACGTTGACTGCCCGGGCCACGCTGACTACGTCAAGAACATGATCTCCGGTGCTGCTCAGATGGACGGCGCTATCTTGGTCATCGCCGCTACCGACGGCCCCATGGCTCAGACCCGCGAGCACATCCTGCTCGCCCGTCAGGTCGGCGTTCCCTACATCGTCGTCTTCCTGAACAAGTGCGACATGGTCGACGATGACGAGCTCATCGACCTCGTCGAGATGGAGACCCGTGAGCTCCTCTCCGAGTACGATTTCCCCGGCGACGACATCCCCGTCATCCGTGGCTCCGCTCTGGGCGCTCTCGAGGGCGACGCCAAGTGGATGGACGCCATTCGCGAGCTCATGAAGGCCGTCGACGAGTACATCCCGACGCCTGCTCGTAACAACGACCTCCCGTTCCTGATGGCCGTTGAGGACGTTATGACCATCTCCGGCCGTGGTACCGTTGCTACTGGCCGTGTCGAGCGCGGTGAGCTCAAGCTCAACGAGCCCGTCGAGATCGTCGGCATCAAGGATACCCAGAACACCGTCGTTACCGGTATCGAGATGTTCC
>URYT01000072.1 GCA_900552185.1 uncultured Collinsella sp.
GGCCTGTCCGGCGTCGGAATGGCCTCCTCGTTCGCGATGGTCAGCCCGATCCTTGCGATTGATCCACTGATCGACATGGGCCGTACCTGGCTGAATGTTACCGGATCGATTGTCAATGCTCTGATCGTTGACAAACGTGTCGGCACCTTTGACGCGAAGGCTTATCAAGACATGAGCCTCAAGCAGGAGAAATCAAAGTCCAAGGGCTGAACAAAAGGCAGCCTGACAATCAATCTAAACAGGAAAGAGGAATCCGTATGCATTGTGAATACACACCAGAGGGCGTCTGCCCGTCGAAGCTTGAATTTGATCTCGACGGCGACGTTGTGACAAACATCAAATTTACAGATGGCTGCGACGGCAATCTCAAGGCTATCTCCAAGCTGGTCGAGGGCGCTCCCGCCGATCGCGTAATCGAGGTTCTCGCCGGTAATACCTGCGGTATGAAAAAGACCTCCTGCGCCGACCAGCTTACGCGCGCTATCGAGGCCGCTCGCGCCGAGATCGCCTAATGGGTATCGCCGATCACATCAAGAACGGAATATCGCGTCGCGGCTTTGTACTCGGTGGGGCTGCCGCGGGCGCTGCCACGGTGCTTGCCGGATGCTCGAAAAAAACGGGTACCAGCGATGATGCCGCCGGCGAGCCGCAGGTTATCAAGGACGATTCCAAAATCATCTCGATTACGGATGAGTATGAGGCTGTCGACATCGATCTTGAGCCGGCGTCATCGTGGACGCTGCCTCTGGGTACGCTGCTGTACTACTGCGACGGCGATTACGCCGCGGCGATGATGGCGCCCGCATCGGCACTGCACGCCAACACACTCGGCGTGCTCAACCTGGGCGATGGCTCGCTTACCACATTAATCGAGGATCCTATCGAGGGCACGGGATACGCATTCTACGATGTCCGTGCCGGCGACGGCGTATTCGCGTGGGTTGAGATGAACTTTGCCAATTCATCGTGGAAGCTCTACGCTCAAAATCTGTCGGGCGCTTCGCTCTCTGGCGACGTGGTTGAGCTCGATCGAGGTGGCAAGGACTATGATCCGCCCCTGTTCACGGCGTTCGGGTCATCAGTCATCTGGTATAAAATGCCTTCGGCAGGCGGCAATAAAACGAGTAGTGATTCGTTTTGCTATCGTCGCTCGCTTGATGAATCCAAGGCCGAGGTAATTTGGAAATCGACGGGCCGCTTTGCATCGGCCCCGCGCGCGAGCGACGGCATTTTGACCATCTCGCCGCGTGTCCGCAACGACGAGGGCGTCTACTACGGCATAACGGCAATCGATCTGACCGACGGCAACAACACCAAACGTGCCCAGCTAGTTCTTCCCTCGTCAGTCTCGCCTTTCGAGGCCGTATATATGGGCGATACCTTCGTGTTTTCTATCGAGGCGACCTATAGTGGCGTGGGCAGCCTGGGCAACATGGGCACGTATATCGGTAATGAGGGAGGGCCGTATCTCTTCCTGTCCCGCGAGCCGCTTGCATGTGCGGCTGGCAAGAAGAATAAATACCTTGTTAAGGTACAGGCGTCGCATTTCCTGATCGACACCTCTGCCAAGACCTATGGCTCGCTGCTGTCGCCCGACCGCGCTTTGGAGTATGGCGATTATCCAGCTACGGCGGGAAAGTCGGACTCATTCCTTACGTACGCCACGGTGCGCAACAGCCAGGGTATACCAGAGACGGTCACTGCACGCCTATTCTCTCTTTAAGCTTAGAGGGGTTAAAAAGGCGCCAACAGGGGAATAAACGCGTTGTAATTGTGAGTACCGCCCGCCGAGCTGCCGCGTCATAGCGGCATCCGGCGGGCTCAGGTGCGTTAAAATGGGCTTGTTCTTAGCTAATTGAGACAGGGGGGCCGTGTTATGGCTTCAGATGCAAAAAAGATTCTGCTGGTCGAGGATGAGAAGGCAATCCGTGACGCCGTCGCTGCCTATCTCGAGCGCGAAGGCTACTGGGTTGTGGGCGTCGGCGACGGTCAGTCCGCGATCGAGGAGTTCGAGAAGCATCAGTTCGACCTGGTCGTGCTCGACCTTATGCTCCCCAAGATTCCCGGCGAGCGCGTTTGCCGCACCATTCGCGATACCTCGGATGTCCCCATCATCATGCTGACGGCTAAGGGCGAGATCGAGGACCGTATTATCGGTCTTGAGCTCGGCGCCGATGACTATCTGATTAAGCCGTTCTCGCCGCGCGAGCTCGTCGCCCGCGTTCGTGCTCTGTTCCGCCGTGCCCATCAGGCCGACGAGCCCGCCGTCGAGGTGCTCGACTTCGGCGATCTGGTCATCGATATCTCGGGCCACAAGATCTTGGTCGAGGGCAAGGAAGTCGATCTGACGGCTTCCGAGTTCAAGCTGCTCACCACGCTTGCCCGCCATCCCGGCCGTGTGTATAACCGCATGGAGCTGGTCGAGAAAGTGCTCGGGTATGACTTTGAGGGCTATGAGCGCACCATCGATAGCCACGTGAAGAATCTTCGCGCCAAGCTGGGCGATGATCCCAAGAAGCCCAAGTGGCTCTACACCGTCCATGGTGTCGGCTATCGCTTCGAGGCTCCGGCCAAGACCGATAAGTCGGACGAGAAATAGGGAAATCACATATGACACCTGCGCGCTTTGAAATCGGACAAAAGCACAAGCAGGAGAGCGAGGCGGGTTCCAAGGCTAGTTGGAACACGCCTCGTTCCGATTCACGGCCAACGATGAGCTATCCCTCGCGCATGGCACTTGCTTTTGCTCTGACATCGCTCATGACGGTATTGGTGCTGGTGGGCGTTGTCTCTGTTGTGTGGGGCACGGTCTTTTCGGATTACACACGCTCCAATATCGTCGAAATCGCAAATTCCGCTGCCGAGAAGTTGGCAACCTCATATGAGGAAAACGGCTCTTGGACCGCGGGAGAACTGCGCACGGTCGCAACGTCGAGTTTGGTTTCCGACGATCTGGGTATGCAGGTCGTCAATAAAAAGGGCGTGATCGTTTATGACGATTCCTGGCCCTCGGCAAGCGCCACCGCCGATGTACGCGAAAACCAGGCTACGACCGACGACACGAGCGGCAAGAGGGCATCGCATAGCCCGGTCTCGTCTGCTCCAACCGACTCCGATAGCGTTGCTAACGTCGAGATTGTAACGTCTTCCGGCGAGCATGTCGGACAGGTAAAGCTGTGGGCCATCGGCTCCGACGCTCTGCTCACCAAGGCGGACTCTGCGTTTAGGGAGAAGACCTTTAACGCCATGGCCCTCGCCGCGGTTGTTGCAATCTGCATTTCGGTCGTTATCGGATCGCTCGTGTCGCGCATGCTCACCAAGCCGATTCATCGCATCACCAGTACCGCAAAGCAAATCCGTGACGGCGACCTGTCGGCTCGCACGGGACTGCGCGGTGATGACGAGATCGATCAGCTGGGTGAGACCTTCGATGAGATGGCCACTTCGCTCGAGAAGGATATGAAACACGAGAAGCGCCTGACCTCAGACGTTGCACACGAGCTTCGCACGCCGCTTATGGCCATGCTCGCAACGGTCGAGGCCATGCAGGATGGCGTGTATCCCACCGACGATGAGCATTTGGAGACCGTTGCTTCCGAGACGCGTCGCCTGGCTCGTCTGGTGCAGCAGATGCTCGACCTGTCGCGCATGGAAAACAGCACGGCTCCGCTCAACCTTGAGCCGGTGGACATGGTTCCTTTCGTGCGTTCCATCGTTAATGCCCAGGAGCGCCTGTTTGTCGACCGCGATCTGCGCCTGCGTTTTGCGGACGAGACCCAGGGTCACGACGATGTCGTCGAGGCCGATCCCGACATGATCACGCAATGTGTTATCAACCTCATGAGCAACGCCATGCGCTACACCCCCGAGGGCGGTTGGGTCGTGGTGTCGGTGCTCAGTGACCGCAAGCACGTCAGCATTGCCGTTTCTGATACCGGCATCGGTATTGCCAAGGACGATTTGTCGCGCATCTTCGGGCGGTTTTGGCGCGCCGATGCCAGCCGCGCCCGCGAAGCTGGCGGCCTGGGCGTTGGCCTCGCCGTGACCAAGCAGATCGTCGAGCGTCACCATGGCTACATATCCGTGGAGTCGGAGCTTGGAAAGGGTACGACTTTTACAATTCATCTGCCCCGCGAGCACACGGCAGACGCGGCATCTACTACAATGGAGCACTAGCTTTTCGCTATTCGGTGAAGGAGGGGCCGCGTCCCTGCCGCTCCGAGTTTGCGAAAACATGCGGGAAAGAACCCGCATTTCTGTCGTATTTAGGTAAGGAGTGACTCACGTGACAACGATGGAGCGTCGTCCGGATTCCCGTGGCAAGGTTCGTGATATTTACGATGCCGGTGAAAACCTGCTGATGGTCGCCACCGACCGCATTTCTGCGTTCGACTTCATTCTTCCCGACGAGATTCCGTTTAAGGGAGAGGTACTCAATCGCATCTCGGCATTCTGGTTCGATAAGTTTGCCGACATCGTCCCCAACCATCTCGTTTCCATCGACCCGGCGGATTTCCCCGAGGAGTTTGCTGAGTATCGTGACTACCTCGCTGGCCGCGCCATGCTGGTTAAGAAGGCCCAGACGATTCCTATCGAGTGCATCGTCCGCGGCTATCTGACCGGTTCGGGCAAGAAGACCTACGACGAGAACGGCACCGTCTGCGGCATCCAGCTGCCTGAGGGCCTGACCGAGGCTTCCAAGCTTCCTGAGCC
Organism: uncultured Collinsella sp.; assembly: GCA_900552185.1. GTDB lineage: Bacteria > Actinomycetota > Coriobacteriia > Coriobacteriales > Coriobacteriaceae > Collinsella. The sequence goes on from URYT01000072.1 coordinate 4,714, forward strand.
GCTGTTCACGCCGTCCACGAAGGCCGAGATCGGTGACCACGACGAGAACATCTCGTTCGAGCGTTGCTGCGAGATCGTGGGCGAGGACATCGCCACGCAGATTCGTGACCTTTCCCTCAAGATCTACAAGGCTGCCGCCGAGTACGCCGCGACCCGTGGCATCATCATTGCCGACACCAAGTTCGAGTTTGGTGTCATCGATGGCAAGGTCACGCTGATCGACGAGTGTCTCACGCCCGACTCCAGCCGTTTCTGGCCTGCTGCCAGCTACGAGGAGGGCAAGATCCAGCCTAGCTACGACAAGCAATTCGTCCGCAATTGGCTCAAGGCCAACTGGGATATGACGGGGGAGACCCCGCACCTGCCCGCCGAGGTCATCGATGGCACGTCCGAGCGCTATCGCGAGGCCTTCCAGATCATCACGGGCTCCCAGTTCACAAGCATGAAGGAGAACGCATAAGTGAGTACCCGTAGCGCCACGAACAAGCGCACGCAATCCCACGAAGTTACCGGGGTTGCGCGCAAGTCTGCCGCATCTGCTAAGCCCGCCCGCCAAGCAGCGAGCTCCGTTCGCGTCGTGCCGGCTTCGTCTAAGGCACGCCGCAAAGAGCTCGAGAAGGGCGAGAACCTCGAGGGCCTCTCTAAAGAGGAGAAGCGCGCCCGCAAGGCTAAGCAGCGCGCCAAGGAGGACCGCATCTATACGGTGTCGAATATCCTCCTCAAGCAGGACGAGGACTACACCAAGCGCCGTCGCATCTGGTGGATTGTGCTCGCCATTGGCATGGTGCTCGTCGTGGCAATTTGGGCCTCGCTGTACTTCGCTCCCGCTGGCATGGTGTCCAGCCCTGTCCAGATGGTCGGCATTGTTTTGTCCTACGTCATCATTTTGGGCGACTTTATCTATGACTTCGCTCGTATTCGTCCCTTGCGCAACATGTACCGCGCGCAGGCCGAGGGCATGTCCGAGAACAAGCTCAACGCTCTTATTGAGCGCGCGGCTGCCGAGGAGGACAAGAAGGACTCCAAGAAGAAGTAGCGTTTGCATACATACTTATCGCTAAGATATAAGGCGCGTCGTTTTTGCGGCGCGCCTTTTTACTGTTCTATAGATAGATGGAGTGGCACATGATTCGAGCTGCCCTGACGGTCGAAGAGGCTCTGGAGGGCATGAAGGCCCTGGAGCCCAAGATTAAAAACTACGCGCGCCTGGTCGTCCGCAAGGGCGTAAACGTCAAGCCCGGCCAGGAGGTCGTCGTTCAGTCTCCGGTCGAGTGCGCGCCGTTTGCGCGCGTGGTGGTCGCGGAGGCCTATGCTGCCGGCGCCGGCCACGTGACGGTCATTTGGGCCGATGATGCCGTGACGAGGCTCACGTACGAGCATGTCGAGAAAAGCTATTTTGAGCAGACGCCCGAGTGGAAGCGCATGCAGCTGGATTCCTTGGCCCAGGATGGTGCCTGCTTTGTCTTTATCGAGGGTGCGGATCCTGCGGCCCTTAAGGGCATCGATCCCGCTAAGCCCGCTGCAGCTTCTAAGGCAAGGAACACGCAGTGCAAAGTTTTCCGCCGTGGACTGGATTACAACATCAATCCGTGGTGCATCGCCGGCGCTCCGGTCGTGGCTTGGGCGCACGAGGTGTTCCCAGGAGACGCCGATGAGGTTGCAATCTATAAGCTGTGGAATGCGATTCTGCACACCGCGCGCGCCGATGGCCAGGACCCAGAGAGCGACTGGGAACTCCATGACGCCGCATTCGAAAAGAACCTGCGTTTCCTGAACGACAATCGTTTCGACTACCTGCATTACACCGCGGCAAATGGAACCGATCTGACGATTGGCATGACGAAAGGTCACGAGTGGGCCGGCGGCAAGGGCAAGACGCCCGATGGGCACCCCTTCTTCCCCAACATTCCCACCGAGGAAGTCTTCACTTCGCCCGATCGCATGCGCGCCGACGGTATCGTGTACTCGGCCATGCCGCTCATCCACCACGGCAATAAAGTCGACGATTTTTGGATTAAGTTCGAGGGCGGCCGCGTGGTGGACTACGACGCCCGCGTGGGCAAGGCAACGCTCGCAAGTATCATCGATACTGACGAGGGCGCTGCTCACCTGGGAGAGGTCGCGCTCATTTCCAAGAACACGCCGATCCGCGAAAGTGGTGCTCTGTTCTACGATACGCTCTATGACGAGAACGCTAGCTGCCATCTCGCGCTAGGTGTCGGTTTCCCCGAATGCATCGAGGGTGGGTACGACATGTCCAAGGAGGAGCTCCTGGAGCATGGTGTTAACGTCTCGAGCACGCACGTCGATTTTATGATCGGCACGGACGACATCGATATTACGGGCATTACGCCTGATGGACGTGAAGTTGTGATTTTCCAGAACGGCCAATGGAGTTGGGAATAGTCCCAGACCGTGGTACAATGCCACCCGCGGGCCGTTAGCTCAGCTGGCAGAGCAGGGGACTTTTAATCCCAAGGTCCAGGGTTCGAACCCCTGACGGCCCACCATAGAAAAGAAAGCGATCGACTCCGGTTGGTCGCTTTTTTATTGCCGCGACACGGGTTCGAACCCGTCGGGGCGCGGAGCGCCGCAGCGGCCGCCTGCGGAGCAGGCTGAACCCCCGACGGCCCACCCAACGAAAGGAAAACAAAATGAAAACAGATAGATACGGAATTAGCGGCAGCACATTAAAGATAATAGCGGCCATTTCGATGGTTCTCGATCATGTAAGCAGGATCGTCCTGACCAATGGAATCATGACTCACGCATCGTACAATCAGATATCAGACGAGCAGTGGGCGATTCTAAGCGAGGCTTCGGATGTGCTTCATGTTCTTGGCAGAATTGCATTTCCCTTATTTTGCTTTTTAATGGTTGAGGGATTCCTGCATACTCATGACATAAAGAAGTACCTGCGAAATATGCTTGTCTTCGCGATCATTGCGGAGCCCATATACGATTTCGTTCAAACCGGGCAACTACTTGACCTTCGTCAACAAAATGTTATGTGTGAGCTCCTGCTTTCCTTGGTCTTTTTGATTATTCTGGAAAAGATACAAAGTCTTTCAAAATGGAAGAGGCACATCGCAGAAATTGCACTGATTGTTTTGACAGCACTGGCAGCTGAATACACTAAACTTGATGGCGGCGTGTATGGCATTCTGCTTGTGGCTGCATTCTATTTATTTCACGACAGCAAGGCCAAGATGTTCTTTGCTGCAGTATGCGCAGTGCTCCTTTCGTCATGCCATATAGTTGGCGGCGGATTTGAGTTTGCTACAGCTAATGTATTTAACCCTGATGTTGCTGCCGCGGTCGTTTCGTTGCTGCTTATCAATCTTTATAATGGCAAGCGAGGGCTGAAGCTGAAATACTTCTTCTACATTTTCTATCCGGCACATCTTGCTCTGCTTTATGGTGTCTCACTTATTGTTTTGAACTGTCTTTAATAACTCTCAAACAAGTCTCTGAAAGCAGAAACAAACTGACCCTAAGACTGCTTGTGAATTTCCGGAAGACCTGAGAGATGCGAGGACAGATAACGAGGGCTGCAGAAAGATGCTTCTCAGTTCTCTGGCGGATCGCATGTATCTGTATGAGGATCACTTCCAAACACTCATTAATAACAGTGATAAACACGGCAGATCCTCAAAACATGAGGCTGCGGAGGTCGAACGATGTTAGCGCCGGGCGATTTTAGCCGCTAATAGTCAAACTATTTTGACCAATCCCG
>URYT01000073.1 GCA_900552185.1 uncultured Collinsella sp.
CAGTAATCCACTGCAACAATTCTCATGGTCGTGCGTTGAGTAAGGCCGCATTTCTTTCCAATTAGGTGATGGGACGTCGCGCCCCAGCGGGCGGGATCGGGGGAGATGCATGCCAGTGCTTCATGGGATGAGCGCCTTATCGTATTATCGAACGCCCTTGCAGGTGGAACGATCGCAGATTGATCCGTCCGTCCTCCTTGATGGAACGGAGGAGGGTAAACGGGTCTACCGCCTCTTGACCGAACCGTGCCCTCATGAGAGCAATTCTACCCGCATGGTCCGCTTGCGAGCCAGGGGTGACTTGATGGGGATTCCACTTCCCTTGGAGTTGTGTCCGACTGAACCGTGCTCGATGCGCCCGAACAGGCTCGTTATCCCGCGCAGGCTCCCTAGACATCAGAGCCCCGCCGAGCTCGTGTCGCTTGGCGGCGGGCTTATGGTTCCTACTGTTCCACAGCTGTTTCTCGAGCTTGCAAGGGGTCGCACTATCGTGGAGCTCGGGCTTCTCATGATGGAGGCTTGCGGCCTGTTCGCGGTTTTCCACGAGACGGCTCAGGCGCGAGCTGTGCTTAAGGCGCTTCGTGTTGTTGAGGAAGAGTGTGCTTTTGAGAAAATGGAAGCCTGGGAGGAGAGGAACGACTCCGAGGGATTCATTGGTAATCGCAAGCCATATTGCAACGCCTGCTACGACGAGTCCGGAAAGCGTCTTTTCTTTCTGGATGACTGCGGGGGTGCCCAGCCTTGGCGTCGGGCCATGACGACGATCGGCAAGGTGACTGACATGTGGGCCCGTCCGCCCCTGACGACCGCAAATGAGCTCATCGATTATTACTCCCGTTGTGTCGAGCGAGACATCCCTGCTGCCCGTAAGGCGCTTCAAGCGGCCAAGCTCGTGCTTGATGGCGCGGCCTCTCCGCTCGAGGCACGATTTGCAATCATGCAGTTCGCACCCGTTTCTCTTGGCGGCGATGCCTGGCCAAGACCCTTCCTGAACAGACGGGTTCGCTTTTTGCCTGAGTTGAGAAAGCTAGCAGGTAGAGATTGGTGTTCATGCGATGAGCTGTGGGACGACCTCAAAGTAGATATCGAACTGAACGGCAGAGCTTTTCATGCGGACGAGCGCGGATTCTCCCTTGAGTCCGGTCGTCGTGCCGCATTGGAGGCAATGGGTTATCGTGTTTTGGAAATTACGCACGGGCAGATGGAGGACTACGATAGCTTTGAGACGATATCCCTCTCATTTGCAGACGTGCTTGGATTCCGCGAGGCCCCACGGACGCGTGCATTTTGCAGGCGCCGCAAGGAGCTCCATCGTCAGGTGATGGCCTTTCGGTTTTGACAGACTTTGAAGGCCTGCTCGGAGAAATGTTGCAGTGGAACGCCGGGGGGCGTGTATCGAAAAAGGTCGCACACTGCTGAACTGCCAATTTATCTAAATGAATGAGCGGCATATCGTTAGCGAGTCGTATCCACTGCAACATTTCTAAATGTTGACATGACCTTGACCGATAGGGCGCTAAAACAGCTCGGTGAGGCGCTTGGCGATCATCGCGTCGAGCTCTGCCTGGAGGGTTCGATAGGCGTGGAGGGCATGTTCGCCCTCAGGGGTGAGCACCGAGCCGCGCGCACCGTCGCGGGCGAGCAGTTCGCAGCCCAGATGCCCCTCGGCCTCGCGCACGATTCTCCACGCCTTGGAATACGCCATGCCCATGCGTTTCGCCGCACGGTTGAGCGAGCCCTCTTCGGCGACGCCCTCCAACAGCGAGGCACACCCGCCGCCGAAAGCTCCGGGCAGGTCGCGGTCGTCGTCGGAGATGGTGAGTCGGGCGTGGGCGGAAAGCGACATATGGGCTCCAAGCTGGTGGTACGGTCGCGATGGCGCAGGGGCCGCGCCATCGCCGATAAGATCATTGCGTCTTTTTCGGGCGGCATCGAGGCGCCCTTACGCGAATCCGGGATGCGGGCGGGTGTGTCGATTGGCCGAAGGCGGCGTCGGAGAGACATTGAGATTGGGCAGACCATTTGAAGTCTGGCAACGAGAGCCATTGTAGCAGTGGCTCTGCGCTACAATACCCCCACTTGTATCGGGAGCGAATGGCACGGCGGCAAGGAGTCGCCGCCGCGTCGGCAGCAAAGAGTCGAAGGAGCGACATGGCAACGTTTTTCCCTGGTGAATCCCATACTTTCTCTGAGTATCTGCTCGTCCCCGGATACTCCTCCGCTGAGTGCGTTCCCACGAACGTCTCCCTCAAGACCCCGCTGACCCGCTTCAAGCGCGGCGAGGAGCCCGAGATCACGCTGAACATCCCCATGGTCTCCGCCATTATGCAGTCCGTCTCCGGCGTGGACATGGGCGTCGCCCTGGCCACCGAGGGCGGCATCTCCTTCATCTACGGTTCCCAGACCCCCGAGTCCGAGGCCGCCATGGTCAAGGCCGTCAAGGACCACAAGGCCGGTTTCGTGCAGTCCGACTCCACCCTTACGCCCGACATGACCATGGAGCAGGTCATGCAGCTCAAGGACCGCACCGGTCACTCCACCATGCCCGTTACCGATGACGGCACCCCCACCGGCAAGCTCCTCGGCATCGTCACCAGCCGCGATTACCGCCCCAGCCGCGATGATCACTCCAAGCTCGTCTCCGAGTTCATGACCCCTCGCGCCGAGCTCATCGTGGGCGACAAGGACATCACCCTCAAGGACGCCAACGACCTCATCTGGGACAAGAAGCTCAACGCCCTGCCCGTCGTCGATGACAACGACCATCTGGTCGGCATCGTCTTCCGCAAGGATTACGACTCCCACAAGACCAACCCCAACGAGCTGCTCGATAACGACAAGCGCTACATGGTCGGCGCCGGTATCAACACCCGCGACTATGCCGAGCGCGTGCCGCTGCTCATCGAGGCCGGTGCCGATGTCCTGTGCATCGACTCTTCCGAGGGCTTCAGCGAGTGGCAGAAGCGCACCATCGAGTGGATCCGCGCCAACTACGGCGAGGACGTCAAGGTCGGTGCCGGTAACGTCGTCGACGCCGAGGGCTTCCGCTTTTTGGCCGACTGCGGTGCCGACTTCATCAAGGTCGGTATCGGCGGCGGTTCCATCTGCATCACTCGCGAGACCAAGGGCATCGGTCGTGGCCAGGCCACCGCGCTGATCGACGTCTGCCGTGCTCGCGACGAGTACTATGAGGAGACCGGCGTCTACGTGCCCGTGTGCTCCGACGGTGGTATCGTCTACGACTACCACATGACGCTCGCCCTTGCCATGGGTGCGGACTTTATGATGCTGGGCCGTTACTTCGCCCGCTTTGACGAGAGCCCGACCGAGCGCGTTAACGTCAACGGCCAGTACATGAAGGAGTACTGGGGCGAGGGTTCCGCGCGTGCCCGCAACTGGCAGCGCTACGACCTGGGCGGCGCCGCGAAGCTCAGCTTCGTCGAGGGCGTCGACTCCTACGTCCCGTACGCCGGCTCCCTTAAGGACGGCGTGGGCGGCACGCTCTACAAGGTCAAGTCCACGATGTGCAACTGCGGTGCCCTCTCGATCCCCGAGCTCCAGGAAAAGGCACGCCTAACGCTGGTCAGCTCCACCTCCATCGTCGAAGGCGGCGCCCACGACGTTGTCGTCAAGGACTCCCAGCAAAGCGTCAGCTACCGCTAAGCGGCTTTCCCAAGCACCGCACCTTGCCGTTCAAACCGTCGCTCGCGTATCAAAGTACGCGTCGCTCCTCTTTCACGGCAATCTGCGGCACTTGGAAAACCCGACCATGCTTGGGCAGGTAACAATTAGCGGTTGATTCACAACTACGTTATTTAGATAAAGCGAGATGCCTGCAAGTCGCAGGCATCTCGCTTGTCGTATTTGCTATTATCAGTCGAGTCAACCTTAGGGTCGGGCGGCTTAGCTTTGTTCGATGCAAGTTCCGCACGCAAAGAAGAGCACTAAATGTGCTCTTCGTCTTGCGTAGGACTGTCCGCAGTAGCGAATAAAGCTAAGCCGACCGACCCCAGCTAAGATTAAAGGAGCTGATATGTGCGATTGCACAGATCATAAGGACGAGATCCCTGCCTACGACGCGCAGGCCATTGAGTCCAAGTGGATGAAGGCCTGGGAGGACTCCAACCTCTTTGCCGTCGACACAGACGACAGCAAGCCCAAGAAGTACGTGCTCGAGATGTTCCCTTATCCGTCGGGCGACCTGCATATGGGCCACGCGCGCAACTATACCATCGGCGATGCCATGGCCCGTCAGGCCCGCATGCGCGGTTATGACGTGCTGCACCCCATCGGCTTTGACGCCTTTGGCCTGCCTGCCGAGAACGCCGCCATCAAGCACAACACGCAGGCTGCTGCCTGGACGTATAAGAACATGGACCAGGCGCTCGCCACGATGAAGCGCATGGGCTTCTCCTACGATCTGGATCGCATGGTCAAGACCTGCAGCCCCGACTACTACCGCTGGGGTCAGTGGATCTTTGAGAAGCTGTGGGAAAAGGGCCTGGTCTACCGCAAGAAGAACCCGGTCAACTGGTGCCCTAACTGCAAGACCGTTCTGGCCAACGAGCAGGTCACCGAGGGTAAGTGCTGGCGCTGCGGCACCGAGCCCGAGAAGCGCGACCTTGAGCAGTGGTACTTCAAGATCACCGAGTACTCCCAGGAGCTGCTCGACGACCTGGAGAAGCTCCCCGGCTGGCCCGAGCGCGTCAAGCAGATGCAGGCCAACTGGATCGGTCGCTCCGAGGGCGCCGAGGTCGACTTTACCCTGTGCGACCAGGATGGCGAGCCCATCGAGGGCGATGAGGGCAAGATCACCGTCTTCACCACGCGTGCCGATACCCTTTTTGGCGTCTCCTTCTTTGTCCTGGCTCCCGAGTACGCCGGCCTGCACGAGCTCGTCGAGGGCACGGAGTACGAGGAGGCCGTCACTAAGATCGTCGAGGACTCCAAGCATATCTCTGCCGTCGAGCGTGCCCAGGGCACCCTCGAGAAGCACGGTGCCTTCACGGGCCGCTATGTGGTAAACCCCGTCAACGGCGAGAAGGTCCCCGTGTGGGTTGCCGATTATGTCGTTGCCGACTACGGTACCGGTGCCGTCATGGCCGTTCCCTGTGGCGACCAGCGCGACTTTGAGTTTGCCCGTAAGTACGACCTGCCGATCGTGCCGATCATCCTGGACGATGACGATCGTGCTGCCGTCGAGGCCAGCGGCGAGACCATCGATACCTTCCATGCCGAGACCGTCGACTGGGATTGCGCTCACGCTGCCGAGGGCACGCTCGTCCAGTCCGGCAAGTACACCGGCATGCGCGGCGGTAAGCACTCCGAGGGCGAGGCTGCAATCGTGGCCGACCTCGAGGCCATGGGCTGTGGTCGTCGCAAGGTCGAGTTCCGTCTGCGCGACTGGCTCATTTCCCGTCAGCGCTATTGGGGCAACCCCATCCCGGCCATCCACTGCGAGCACTGCGGCATCGTGCCCGTGCCCGAGGATCAGCTGCCGGTGACGCTGCCCGAGAACCTGGACCTGGGCGCAGGCGAGACCCTAGCCGAGTGCAAGGAGTTCTACGAGACCACCTGCCCGGTCTGCGGTCGCCCGGCCAAGCGCGAGACCGATACCATGGACACCTTCACCTGCTCCAGCTGGTATTACCTGCGCTATACCGACCCGCACAACACCGAGCTGCCCTTCTCCAAGGAAGCCGCCGACCGTTGGATGCCCGTCGATAACTACATCGGTGGCATCGAGCATGCCATTCTGCACCTGCTCTACAGTCGCTTCTTTACCAAGGCCCTGCGCGACCTGGGCCTGCTGAGCGTGGACGAGCCCTTCACCAACCTACTGTGCCAAGGCATGGTTAAGGACGAGAACGGTGACACCATGTCCAAGTCCAAGGGCAATGTCGTGCCCCCGAGCTCGGTCATCGAGCCCTACGGCGCCGACACCATGCGTTTGGCGATCCTGTTTATCGCCCCGCCCGAGAAGGACTTCGACTGGGATCCCAAGGCCGTTGAGGGCGCCAACCGCTTCATCAAGCGCGCTTGGCGTATCGTTTGGCAGCTCGTCCAGTCCGGTGACTCTAACGTGGCCTTCGACAAGTCCGCGCTCGACGAGGTTGCGATGAAGCTCTATCGCGAGCGTCACCGCACCATCGCCAAGTGCACCGAGGACTTCGATCGCGGCCAGTTCAACACCGCGATCTCGGCCGTCATGGAGCTCGTCAACGCGGCGAGCGCCTACCTCAACGCCACCGAGGGTACCGCCCGCGACAAGGCGCTGTGCTACGGCGTGGCTAAGGATATCGTGAGCGTCCTTGCCCCCATCTGCCCGTTCTGGGCCGACGAGCTGTGGCACGAGGCGCTTGGCTGCGAGGGCAACGCCTACACCGCCGCCTGGCCCGAGTTTGACCTGGCCGAGTCCGTTGAGGACACGGTGCAGATCGTGGTCCAGGTGCTCGGCAAGGTCCGCGGCCGCGTCGACGTTGCCCGCGATGCCTCCAACGAGGAGATGCAGGCTGCCGCCGAGGCCGCCGTCGCCAAGTGGCTCGAGGGCAAGACGGTCGTCAAGGCCATCTGCGTGCCCGGCAAGCTGGTCAACTTGGTGGTCAAGTAAGCGCTGCGCGCTTAGCTGACGCATAAAAGACGAGGGACGGTCCGGATGGGTCGTCCCTCGTCTTATATATCTGTTTGCCACAGTGCCTAGTCCTGTCTTTTACGGAATGTGAACCAGGTCCCTAAAGTAGACGTTGCCCGTTGCCTCATGGAATCTTTAGTCCAATTGTCCTATTCTTGTGGAGAAGCTGTGCGCACGCTGACCTGCAGGTTCGTACTGTGCTTGCACGTTTCCGCAGCTATTGGTATAGTTTGTTTGCAAATGAAGTTGTAATTGAAAGAAGTGGGGTTTCGGCCCCGCTTCTTTTTTGTATGGATGGAGGTGCCGCAATGGTCAAGACCAAGACCGAGCAGGCGATCATCGACGCGCTCGAGGCCGTCGCTCCCCAGCACGATGTCGACATCGTCGACGTCGAGCTTGTGGGTGCCACCAAGGCCCCCTGTGTACGCGTGCGTATCGAGGGTGCCGAGGGTCAGAGCCTGTCGCTCAACGACGTCACGGCCAACACCAAATGGGTCGGCGATGTGATTGAGGAGCTCGACCCCATCTCTTCGAGCTATACGCTCGAGGTGTCGAGCCCGGGTATGGCGCGCCCGCTACGCCGCCCGTGCGACTTTGTCCGCTTTGTGGGCGAGAACTGTGAGCTCACCTCCACCGCCACCGAGGGCCGTCGCAAGTACGCCGGCAAGATTGCCGCCGCCACCGAGACGAACGTGACCCTTGAGCTCGAGGGCGGCGAGTCCGTTACCCTCGATTTCTCTGATGTTAAAAAGTGCAAGTTGAAGCCCACCTACGACTTCAAGCCCGCGAAGGAAGGAAAGTAAGATGGCAGCATCCGACATGATGTCCGCCCTGATGGAGCTTTGCCAGGAGAAGCACATCGACCAGCTCTACCTGATCGACCGCCTGGAGCAGTCGCTCGCCAAGAGCTATGCCGAGATCCTGCATCTTGAGTGGGGCGCCAAGGTGACCATCGACCGCACCACCGGTAAGATCTACGTCTACCGCCTGGAGCCGATTGACGATTCCATGGACGAGGAGGGCAACTTCACCGAGTTTGAGGAGATCGACGTCACCCCCAAGAACACGAGCCGCATAGCTGCCCAGCACGCCAAGGCCGAGATCAACGCCATCGTGCGTAACTCCGCTCGCGAGCAGATCTACGAGGAGTTCTCCGGCCGCATCGGTGACCTCATCAGCGGTACCGTGCTGCAGTCCACACCCGACTTCACGATTGTCAAGATTCGCGAGGGCGTCGAGGCCGAGCTGCCGCACTTCGACCAGCGCCGTTACGAGAACGAGCGCAACGAGCGTCCGATGGGCGAGCGCTACCTGCACAACCAGCACATCAAGGCCGTGATCATCGACGTTCGCGACCCCAACTCCAACCTGCAGCCGGTTCGTGGCGAGCACAGCCGTCCGCCGATTGTCATCTCCCGTACCCACCCCGAGCTCATGCGTCGTCTGTTTGAGCAGGAGGTGCCCGAGATCTATGAGGGCACCGTCCAGATCAAGTCGATCGCCCGCGAGCCCGGCCAGCGTTCCAAGGTTGCCGTCCACTCGCTCGACGATCGTCTGGATCCCGTGGGCGCCTGCGTCGGCCCCAAGGGCAGCCGTGTTCGCGCTGTCGTGGGCGAGCTCCGTGGCGAGCGCGTCGACGTCATCCTTTGGGATGCCGATCCTGCCGTCTACGTCGCCAACGCCCTTTCGCCTGCCAAGGTCACCCGCGTCCTCATCGACGAGGAGAAGGCTTACGCCGGCGTCATCGTGCCCGACGACCAGCTGTCCCTCGCCATCGGCAAGGA
>URYT01000074.1 GCA_900552185.1 uncultured Collinsella sp.
GCGCTCATCACCGGCTCGTTCTCGCTGGTATCCGAGGCAACGCGCCTCAACCTTATGCCGCACCTGCGCATCCACTACCCTAGCGACACCAAGGGTCAGCTCTATATCCCACTCGTCAACAACATCATGTGGGTCGGCTGTATCTTCATCGTGCTGCTGTTCCAGAACTCCGAGCGCATGGAGAGCGCCTATGGCCTCGCCATTACCGTGACCATGCTTATGACCACCACGCTGCTGACGAGCTATATCGCCGGCATTCTCAAGCACAAGCTGGGCGCCTGTGTCTTCGCCCTGCTCTTCGGCGCCATTGAGCTATGCTTCTTCGCCTCGTGCCTCACCATGTTCTTTGACGGCGGTTACGTCATGATCTTCTTGGCCTCGCTGCTGTTTGGCCTTATGTATGTATGGCGCCGCGGCACCGCCATCGAGCGCACGCAAACGATCCTGCTGCCCGTCTCCAAGTACATCGATCAGCTCGACCGCCTGCGCAACGACGAGACCTACCCCGTGCTCGCCGACAATCTGGTGTTCCTCACCAACAACCCCGATCCGCTCACACTCGACCGCGACGTGCTCTATTCCATCCTGGACAAACATCCCAAGCGCGCCAAGGCATACTGGTTCATCAACGTGCACGTTACCGATGAACCCTATACGCACGAGTATTCCGTCGAGACCTTTGGCACGGACTTTTTGTTCCGTGTGCGCCTGGACCTGGGCTTTAAGGTCAATCAGCGCATCAATGCCTACCTGCGCCAAATCGTTGGCGACCTGATGGCATCGGGCGAGTTACCGCCGCAGCACCACACCTACTCCATCTACGAGACGCGCGGCAACGTGGGCGACTTCCGTTTTTGCATGCTGCGCAAGATGCTTGCCCCCGAAACGGACATCAACCGCAATGACCACCGCGTGATGGCCATCAAGTACGCCGTCCGTCGCGCCTGCGGAAGCCCGGCACGCTGGTACGGCCTTGAGAACTCGGCCATCATCATCGAGTACGTGCCCCTCTTTGCCCGCATGCGTCCGGCAGTCAAGCTTGTTCGCACCCAGGTGCCACTCGAAGTTCAAATCGAGGAAGCCGAGGAAATGGAAGTCGACATCTTCTCGGACGACTTGGTCAACGGCAACGAGGCCGGTAAGAATATGAACGTCGATCCCACTGAGCTGCTCGAGAGCGTCGCAGATATGCCCGAACAGCAACAGCTCGACGGCCTCGAGAGCGAACAGCTCAACGACGCCAACTTCTAGCGCCGTCACCCATCGACGATAGCGGCCCTGCACCTCGCGAGAGATGCAGGGCCGCTTTGCATTGCAGTAAAGCCAACGGCTACGAACGACGCGGCTCGGGAACCACGAGCCTATCGGGGCTCGCGCCCTCGGCATCCATCAGGCTCACGTAGCGAATCGACGGATCCCCATACATCGCGTAGTAATAATTGCCCGTGCGCGCGCTAAAGCATCCGGTATAGATAGTCTTCTCGAACTTGCCATCGCCCATCCTGGACGCCCCCTCGATCATCACCACGCCCTCGAGTGAACGGAACATGCGGACGACGTTTTCGGTCTCGCTCTCCTTTTGCGGATAATTGGCATTGAGGTACGCCGCCTTTACAAAACGGCTCGGCGAATAGCAGTCACCCGGAATACCGCGCATGCCGGCACCCGCGCCATAGGGCTTAAGCTCGGCGCCACGCCATGTCGCCGTCTGCGGAAAATCGCTTGTGGCCGTGATATAGGTGCGCAGGTTTTCCATGTGCCACGGGAAGGTGGGCTGATTGGCAAGGGTGTCGACCGGATCGTCGTATACATGCAGGCCGTCAGCCATCATCTCGACCACGATGCTACGCTGGCTGTCGCCGATAATCCAATGGAGCAGCGACACGCCCAGCCCCTCTCCGGCAGATTTGGCGACAATCACCGTATCGCGCAGCGCAGCCTCGACCTCGTCGACCGTCGAGAACGTCGCTGCCACCCACAGGGGAAACTCATAGGCCGCGATATTGGTCTTTCCATCAACCGGTCCCTCGGCATACTCGGCATAACCCGGGAAATTGAGGCCCGCCACGGCGAGGCCCGCATCGTTGCCGCAATCGAAGAACATAGGGTAGTTCTTGTAATCGATGCACATACCGATCACCGCGTGTGCCGCTGTCGCGTCGTCGATAAACGAATACGGAATGTGAAACCCGCGCGGCATCACGCGAACCTGTTGGCCGTAGTCAAAACTCCAGTCGAGGTTGCGGCCTAGATACATGTGGCCGGAATTATCGGTAAATCGAATGCTCGTACACATAGCGCCTCCCAGCTTTACGTTCTTGCTAAGGTTATTGTCACCAAACAAAGAGGCGCTAAACACAAAAGCCCGGACATGACAACAATGTCACGCCCGGACCAAAAACCACATATGAACGTAATAAAGTCACCCTAACAGTTCGGTCTAGGGTGCCACAGTGCCACAGATCGCCCCGAACGAGGAGCGCCGCGTACCAATGGTACGCAAGCGACGAGTGAGCGGCGAGGTGTGGTGCTGTGGTCACCCTAGACAAGCTTGCCTAGACAGTGGTCGATCATATGTTGAATCATCTGCGCCTCGAAGCCGACGAAGTCCTGCTTGCGCTCGCGCATCTTGCCGTCGACGATCACGTCATAAGCGACCTTGCACTTGATATAGCGCGTGGACTTGGTGACCTCCTCGTGCGTCAGGCAGCTCTCCTCCATCTTGCTGGCGCCCAAGCCAAACACCAGACGGGGGTTGTAGAGCACGTGGGGCTCGTCGGCGTCGTCCAGGTAGACGCAGACCTTCTTGGTAACGCCAATCTGGTTAGCGGCAAGGCAGCCGGCATCGTCGAGCGACTTAATGGTATCGATCAGGTCCTGAGCAACCGACTCGTCCTCGACGGTCGCAACCTCGCAACGCTGGGACAGAATAGCCTCGTCGTGGCAGAGCTCTTTAATCATACGTTCCTCCATAGGGGTCGTTGTAACCGCTTAAGTATACGGTACCCACATATTTTCATGCGAAAAATACCGTCCGTCTGCTACAAAGCGCCGAACATCAACATGCGAGGAACAACAGCGTCGTAAAGGGGCTATAGTGGGTGAGTTCGTGTCAATCGGCCTAAACTCGGGGCCGAACAAGGAAAGGGTATGCATGGACGAACTTTTTCACGTCAGTGAGCGCAAGTCCACAATCGGGACCGAACTTCGCGCTGGACTGACAACATTCCTGGCGATGGCCTACATCATC
The DNA here is from genome assembly GCA_900552185.1 of uncultured Collinsella sp. GTDB lineage: Bacteria > Actinomycetota > Coriobacteriia > Coriobacteriales > Coriobacteriaceae > Collinsella. The sequence goes on from URYT01000074.1 coordinate 3,251, forward strand.
GCCGTCAACCCCGCGGTGCTCTCGGGCGCCGGCATCGATGCGGGAGCGCTCGCCTGCGCCACCTGCCTGGGCGCCGGCATCATGACCATCTGCATGGGCATCTTCGCCAACCGCCCGCTCGCCTGCGCGTCGGGCTTAGGCGTCAACGCGATGATCGCTGGAATCACCACCACCGTCTGCGGCGGTGACTGGCACGTGGCCATGAGCGTCATCTTCCTTGAGGGCGTCGTCATCTTGCTGCTCGTGCTTTGTGGCCTGCGCGAGGCCATCATGGACGCCATCCCGGTTGTCCTGCGTCACGCCATCTCGGTGGGTCTGGGCCTGTTCATCGCCATGATTGGCCTGTGCGATGCCGGCATTATCACCGCTGGCGCCGGTACACTCGTCGGTCTGGGCGACATCACCTCCCCCACCTTCATCGTCGGCATCATCTCCATCCTGGTGACGGTCGCCCTCGCCTGCCGCAACGTCCCCGGCTCGCTGCTCATCGGCATCGTCGTCGCCGTCATCGCCGGTATCCCCCTAGGTGTGACCCAGGCTCCGACCGGTATCATCGCCCCGCTCGACTTCTCGAGCATCGGTGGCCCCATCGCCGACGCCGGCGGCGTGCCCGCCATCGTCAAGGTCCTTACCGACCCCGCGCTCCTCGTCATCTCGTTCTCGCTGCTCATGAGTGACTTCTTCGACACCATGGGCACCGCGATGGCCGTAGCCAAGCAGGGCGAGTTCCTCACCGACGACGGCAACGTCGAGAATATCAAGGAGATCCTAATCGTCGACTCCGCCGCCGCCGCTGTGGGCGGTTTCATGGGTGTCTCCTCCATCACCACCTTCGTCGAGTCCACTTCTGGCGCCGCCGACGGTGGCCGCACGGGCCTCACCTCCGTCACCACCGGCGTGCTGTTCATTCTCGCCGCGTTCTTCTCCCCCATCGTCACCATCGTTTCCAGCGCCGCCACCTGCGGTGCTCTGGTCTACGTCGGCTACCTCATGATGAGCGAGGCCTCCGAGATCGACTGGTCCGACGTGTCGCAGGGTTTCCCGGCGTTCATGATTGTCGCCGGCGTGCCCTTCACCTACTCCATCTCTGCCGGCATTGGCCTAGGCTTTATCGCCTACGTGATCGTCGCGCTCTTTAAGGGCGAGGCCTCCAAGATCAAGCCGCTCATGTGGATCGCAGCTCTCGCCTTCCTCGTCTACTTCTTCGTAGCGTAACGGCATAGTCTGCTAAAACAGAACACCAAAGCGCGGAGTCGCATCGAGCGGCTCCGCGCTTTTCTTTTAAAGCCAGGCAACGCACAGACGCGCGATGTTTTGCTTCCCAAGTTTTGGACATTTTGCCCTCCAAACGGCACTACCGCCGGCTACATCCTGCAGATATGCTGGGCTTAATCGCATAGGCCCTATGAGGATGGGAGTAACCATGGCCGCCTTGTTCACGACCCCCAAGCGCAATGACAAAACCTCTGGAGCCCATTTTGTCGAGCCCGACGTGCGCCGTCGCACGCTGCTCGCACACGGAAGCTGGCGTCGCGTGACGCGCCGCATCGCCTGCGGCCTGGCCTGCGCGCTCACGGTGAGCTCGCTGCTCATGCCGAGCGTCTCGCTCGCAGCGGAATGGGTCAAGGTCGGCGGCAACAAGTACAACACCGCGGCGAGCGACGAGGCCGGTACCTGGTCGTGGGACGGCGCCGACGACTTGAAGCTCAACAACTATAACGGCGGCGAGATCCAGGCCGCAGGCAAGCTCAACGTGAATTACTCGGGAACCAACATCGTCACTGCCGAATGGATCGAAGGCATCAACGTTTCTCATGGCACTAACGAGAATGCCGAGCTCAATATCCAAGGCGACGAGGGCGGCACGCTCAGCGTGACATCTACTGAGGACGCTATCCTCTCCACGGGTAATATCAACATCGACGGAGCCGGATCCGTCAACGCCACGAGCACTGGGTTTGATGCCATCAATGCCGGAGGTGATCTCGCTATCAAAGGTTCGGGCAACGTCAACGCCACGGGTGCATCGGATGGCATCAGGGCAAACGGCAATATCACGATTGACGACAGCGGAGCCGTCACCGCCAGGGCTACCAAGGACAAGGGTATTGGAGCCGACAAGAACCTCACCATCAAGGGTGGCGGGACGGTCGAGGCAAGCTCAGCCGATGGTGAGGCCCTTTGGAGCGGCGGCAATATCAACATCTCGGACGGCAGCCAGGTCAAGGCAAGCTCCGAGAAAGACGCTGCCGTCGAGGCCAAGGGCAGCCTCGCAGCCACAAACGCCTCCCTCAACGTAAACGGTGTTGAATATGGCGTCTATGCCCACAAGGGCATCACCCTCGATCATGCAAACGTGACGGTCCGTGCAAGTAAAGGCAGATACGGTGGCGCCAACGCCCTCTTCACCTACCAGGACGACATCGTCGTCAAGAACGGCTCCACCGTGGACGCGTTTGCGGAAGGCGAGGTTTCGGCTGCATTCTCCACCAGAAACGATCGACCCAACGAGAAGGGCGGCCACATCTACATCAGCGACTCCGTTGTCAAGGCCATAGCCCGCTATGTCGAGAACGGCGACGGCCCCATCCCCTACAGCGAAAACCAAGATGGCGAGACGAGGCGCGAACCCCAAGGCGAGAACATCGGCATCATCGCCCAGACCAGCGAGGGCGTCACACCCGCAGTCATCTCGATCATCCGCAGCAAGGTAACGGCCGAAGGAAATACAGCGGCAATCTTTGCCCGTGCCATGAGCGCTGACGGCAAGACAATCGGCACCATCAAGATTGAGAACGCCGCCATCCAGACGCCCGAAGGCGGCAAGGTCATTGACTATCGCAAGCTCCGTGACGGCATCTACGAGGCAGGCCAAGCCATCGGCACGGGCGACGCCACGGTCGACTCCCTCTATATCAAAGCAGTCGCCAAAAGTACGACCATCGCACCTCCCGAGGTAGCCAAGCCGGAAGACCCCAAGCCCGACGAGACCAAGCCCGCAGAAAGCAAGCCCGCGGAGTCCAAGCAGAACCCCAAGCCTGAGGGCTCAAAGCCGACCAAGGCCGTTGCGGCTTCAACCACGAAAGCCAAGACTACCGGCGTGCTCGCGGCAACCGGCGACACCTCGGGTGCGGCCATCGTGGCAACCGTCCTTGCGGGAACAGCCGCTATCGCCGCAGGCACCATGGCGAGCCGTAAGCGTTCTTAGACGCCTCTGCGCACATGGCAGCTCCCGCGAAGGCCCCGAGCCCGAGCACCGTTTAACGACGCCATCGCCGAGCTCCCCTCCGGCGGTGGCGTTTTCCATATGCGTCCGCAGGGGATGCACGAGATTGTCTTTGGTCTAGCCCAACCGGCATACGCTGGCGTGCGACAATTGGGGCTGCCGATATCACAACACTGAGAGAAGCCCGTCATGGAAGCGCATCAAAAGCAGATAACCGTTTATTCGAATCATACGGAAAGCGCGCCTGTCATCTACCTTCCTGTGGGCGTGGGCGACGGCAGCGAGGTTTATAAGTGTTGCCGAGAGCTCGACTGTCCGCCATTCGCCCTCGTCACCATTGGCGGGCTCGATTGGAATCGCGAGCTGAGCCCCTGGGCATGCGACGGGACCGTACGCGATGCCGAGCCTTTCGGCGGCCAAGCTGCCGATTTTCTTGATGAGCTGCTGAATCAGATAATCCCCCAGGTCGAGTCGTCGCTTCCTCAGCCGCCCACCCGGCGCGGCATTGCCGGTTACTCGCTCGCAGGCCTCTTCGCACTCTGGTCCCTCTGGCAAACCGACGCCTTTGACCGCGCCGCGAGCGCATCGGGGTCGCTATGGTTTCCCGACTTTGTCGACCGTGCCAGCACGGCCCCTTTTGCCGGCAGCCCGCAAGCCGTCTACCTGTCACTCGGCAAAAAGGAAACCAAGACGCCCAACCGCATGATGCGGCATGTGCTCGACGACACACGCGCGATGGAAGCGTTGCTCGTCGAGCGCGGCATTCCAACAACGCTGGAGCTCAACCCCGGCAATCACTTTGCCCAAACCGACTTACGCATGGCCCGCGACATCCACTGGATACTGACACATTAAAAATGGTGCCCACACGCATATACGCATGGGCACCATATCTTGTTTTAGCTGAACGCAGCTGCTACTCAGCAGCCTCCTCAAGCTCGGAGACATCAAACTCAAAGTCGTTACCCGGCAGGATGGCGTTGAGCACAATGCCCACCAGTGAGCCCACGGCAATGCCGGACAGCGAAATGGTCACGCCGCCCAGCTCCAACACGATGGCGCCGGCGGTGCTGTACGCGATGCCGAGCGAAAGCACGAGCACCAGTGCGGCAACCAGCACGTTGCGGTTGTTCTGGAAATCGACCTGGTTCTCGATGAGGTTGCGTACGCCCACAGCGCTGATCATGCCGTAGAGCACGAGCGACACACCGCCGATCACACACGCCGGCATGGCCGCAATGACAGCCGCGAACTTGGGGCAGAACGAAAGCACGATGGCGCAACACGCGGCAATTCGAATTACGCGCGGGTCGAACACGCGCGTCAGGGCGAGCACGCCGGTGTTCTCACCATACGTAGTGTTGGCCGGAGCGCCAAAGAGCGAAGCCAGAATCGTGGCAAGGCCGTCGCCGAGCAGCGTGCGATGCAGACCGGGATCGGCAATGTAGTTGCGCTCGCAAGTCGAACCGATAGCAGAGATATCGCCGATATGCTCGATCATGGTCGCGAAGGCCAGCGGCATGATGGTGATGATGGCCGTCGTGGCAAGACCGCTATCGAACTGCGGCCCAAAGAGTGCAAACACGGTGTTGTCCCACACGATGGGCAGACCGACCCACGGAGCGGCGGCAACGCCCGAGAAATCAACCTCGCCGAGCGCAGCCGCAACGGCATAGCTCACCACGACGCCCAGCAGGATCGGCACGATCTTGACCATGCCGCGGCCCCAGATGTTGCAGATCACGATAACGGCAACGGCAATAACAGCCACAAACCAGTTGGTCTGGCAGTTAGCAATAGCGGAGCTCGCCAGGATCAGACCGATCGAAATGACGATGGGGCCAGTCACCACCGGCGGAAAGAAGCGCATAACGCGCTTGGCGCCAAAC
>URYT01000075.1 GCA_900552185.1 uncultured Collinsella sp.
CAGCCGGCGTCGCGCCCTGCCCAGCCTGGCCAGCGTCCGGCACAGCCGACGCAGCGCGCAGCTCAGCCTGCCGCGCGCCCGGCGCAGTCCTTCTCTCGTTCGGCCCAACCTGTTCAACGGACGGGTCAGCAGCCTTCTGCTCGTTCGGTTCAGCATTCGGCTTCTCACGCGGCTCAGCAGCCCACTGCTCGTACGGCCCAGCCTGCAGGCGGCACCCGCTTTAAGCAGCAGGCACCTACCCAGCGAACGCAGGCCCCCCAATCGCATTCGCATCACGCTCGTGGTTCGCATGGCGTTGCTCCGGCGACCCGCTCGAGCTACAACACGCATGCTCGTCGCGGTGCTCAAAAGAAAAGCTCCCCGGTGCCTATGATTATCGGTGGCGTTGTTGCCGTGCTTGCGCTTGTCGCGATCGTTTTCTTTGTCGTGCCAGCCTTCAAGGGCTTCTTTGGCGGTGAGGGTGCGAAAGTCGTTGCAGGCCAGCAGGTTACTATCACGATTCCCGACGGTGCCTCGGGTGACAGCATCGCTTCGATTCTCTCCGAGAATCATATCGTCGAAAATCCCAAGGATTATTATGCGGCGGTGAAAAAGCTCAACGCCGATATGTCGCTCAAGCCTGGTGATTATTCGTTCACCACACTCATGGATGCGACCAAGGTTGTTCAGCAGCTCATGGAAGGCCCCAACGCGGGCTCCAATGCGCTGACTATCCCTGAGGGCCTGACGGTCGATCAAGTCGCCGACCGTGTGGCCCAGGCCTACGACAGCATCTCTAAGGAAGACTTCCTCAACCAGGCCAAGGCCTCCAACTACGTGGACGACTATAGCTTCCTTAAGGGCGCCGCTAACGACTCGCTCGAGGGTTTCTTGTTCCCCAAGACCTATTCGTTGGGTGATTCGCCGACGGCCGATGGCGTGATTCGCGCTATGCTCGATCAGTTTAAGACCGAGTACAAGTCGCTTGACTTTGCGAACTGCGAAGCCAAGATTAAGGAGCGCTATGGCGTGGAGATGTCCGACTACGACATCGTCAACTTGGCCTCTATCGTTGAGCGCGAGGGCCTCAACGCCGACCAGCGCGCGCACGTGGCCTCGGTCTTCTACAACCGCCTTGCCGGCAAGCTCGACGGTCTGCGCTATCTCAACAGCGATGCGACCATGATGTATGTCACCGGTGGCGAGGTTACCGCCGACGACCTGCAGAGCGATAGTCCGTATAACACCTATAAGCACGAGGGTCTGCCACCCACGCCCATCTGCTCTCCGTCGCTCGAGGCACTCAAGGCCACGCTTGAGCCGACCGACTCCGATGACCTGTATTTCTACATTACGCAGGACGAGGAGTACTTCTCGCAAACCTACGAAGAGCATCAACAGTCTTGGAATTAGCATGAGGATTTTTAGCCCCAAACGTTACGTTGCCTCGGTCGATCGCATCGACCTTGATACCCTGTGGGCCGACGGCAAACGCGCCATTCTGCTCGATCGCGATAACACCTTGGTGCCGCGCGACACCGAGCAGGTTCCCGCCGCGGTTTCCGCGTGGCTCGATGCCGCCCGCGCCAAAGGCTTTAAGCTGTGCATGGTGTCCAATAACTGGCATCGCGACCAGGTCATGAGCTCTGCACGCGAGCTGGGACTCGAGGCCATCAGCCACGCCATGAAGCCGGCGCCGTTTGCCCTCAAGGCGGGTCTTAAGCGCCTCGGCGCCACGGCCGACGAGGCGGTGCTGATCGGTGATCAGCTCTACACTGACGTGTGGAGCGGCAACTTCGCCGGCGTCGATACCATCTTGGTTAAGCCGCAGGCGACGCAGGACCTGTGGTATACGCAGATCTTCCGTATCTTTGAGCGCCGGGCCCTGCGCGACCTTCCCTGCGAGGATTAGGTCTCGCTATGTCCCAGCACACCAAACACGGCTGCGACCATATCTTCTTTATCGGCTTTTTGGGCGCGGGCAAATCGACGCTCGCGCGCAACGTCGGGACTATGTTCAAGCGGCGTTTTATCGATACCGACCGTCTGGTCGTGCGCCGTTGCGGCAAGTCGGTAACCGAGATTTTTAAGACCGAGGGCGAGGATCGTTTTCGCGAGCTCGAGACCTCGGCGCTCCGTTCGCTCCAAAGCGAGCGCAGCCTGTTGGTTTCGTGCGGGGGCGGTATCGTCGAAACGCCGGTGAATATTGAGCTGATGCACGAAATGGGTACGTGCGTGTACCTCGAGGGCGACTTCGAGGATTCGATTCGCCAGATTCGTCGGTCCGACACGCGCCCCGATTTCCGTTCGCCCGAGCATGCTGCGCGCCTGTTTGAGCATCGCCGTCCGCTGTATCGCCAGGCCGCTGACCTTACCCTTGATATTCGCAACAAGTCCTTCGAGGACGTTTCCTACCTTTGTGCCGAGATGCTTTTGGAGCGTGGACTGCTATGATTCGCCGTCAACTGATCAATTTCCAAAACCGCAGCGTCGATGTCCGCGTCGGATTGGGCGCGTTCGATGAGCTGTCGCGCATGTTTGCCTCGGCTGTGGGCAAGCCTAAGCGCGCGATGGTGGTTTGGAACTCCGCCACATCCGAGCGTTTTGGTGAGGTCGTCGAGCATGCGCTGGTCGACGCCGGTTTTGTCGTGTCGCCGCTAGTCCTCGAGGTTTCGCCTGCTGGTGCCACGCTGGTCGATGCCGATACCGTCTTTGGCGCCCTGTCGGCTAACGGCATTACCTGCGACGATCTCGTTGTCGCTGTCGGCGATACAGCGACCTGCTCGGTCGTTTGTTGGTGTGCCAATCAGTGGTGCGGTCGCACCGAGTGCGCCTTGCTGCCGACGACGTTCGACGCCATGCTCACGGTCGCGACGACCATGAAGCCGCTCGTCGCCTCGTCGGCGAATGCGCTTCCCGCTATCGCGTTCCGTCCCGAACCGGGCTTGGTCGTGTGTGACCTCGACCTTGTTCGCGAGGCGGACCCCGAGGACCTTAAGCTCGGCTATGTGGTACTTGTTGGCACCATGCTTTCGAGCAGCAAGTCCCGCTGGAATCAGTTTACTGAGACCGTCCCCGAGATTCTCGCGGGCGAGGAGGTCGCGCTCGTCAATGCCGTTCAATGGTCTCAGACTGCCCGTAAAGACGTACTGATGGCCACGAACCCGAGCGCCCGCCATGCGCTCGATTTTGGCAAGACGGGGGAGCGCGCCCTGCGCACCTGCTTGGGCGATGCCGCTTCGCAGGTCCCTGCCTATCAGCTGTTATCCGAGGGCATGCGCTTTGAGGCGCGCCTAGCACATGATGCCTGCGACTTTGATATCGATTACGTCTTTGAGGTCGATGACTGCCTGGAGGACTTTGGTATCGAGGAACTTGCCTTCGACCTGGAGCCTGCCGCATATATCGAGGAGTTCCGTAAGCAGCAGTTCGCTCGCTCGAATCGCAGCATGCTGCCGCTGCCCGCAGCACTCGGTGCCATTCGCCTAACGAGCGTTGAGGACGAGGTTCTTGAGCGCCATGCTCACGCCTACTTGGCTTCTCGCAAAGAACTTCTCTAAGATTTATTGACATCCATTGTCTTTCGTATCATGTTGAGGGGCGGGTTTTCAATCGGTTGCGGATCGCATGCGATTCCGTCGTTCGATTGAGACCCGTCCCGTCTTTATAGAGACAATAAGAAAGGAATCTGCATGTCTGAGTTTGCTGCCGGTCCTGCCGGTCGTATCGAACGTGTCCGTGCCCTGATGGTCGAGCGCGGCTACGACGCTATCGTGGTACGCGACGAGGCCAATCTTCGTTGGCTCACGGGCGTGAAGGGCGTCTTCGACTACACCTTCGAGTTCCCGCACGCGGCGTTTATTACGGCTGACCAGTGCCTGTTCCATACCGACTCGCGCTACCTCAACAGCTTTGAGGAGAACACGCCCGCCGGCAGCCCCTGGGTCTACGACATGGACGAGGGCACCATCCCCGGCTGGGTCGCCGGCAAGATCGCAGCCAACAAGTGCCGCGTCTGCGCTGTCGAGGACGATATGCTGATTAATTTCTACCAGGGCATTCAGCGCGGCCTGGAGGACCGCTCCGTCGCCTGCATGCTGCCGCTGATGCACGACGACATCCGCAAGATGCGCGCCATCAAGGACGCCGAGGAGATCGAGCTCATGCGCCACGCACAGTCGATCACCGACGCCGCCTTCCAGCACATGCTCGGGTTTATTAAGCCCGGTATGACCGAGAAGCAGGTTCGCAACGAGCTCGAGAATTTTATGTTCGCCAACGGCGCCGACAGCCTTGCCTTCGGCTCCATCGTGGCGAGCGGTCCCAACACCGCCAACCCGCATGCCGTCCCGAGTGACCGTGTCATCGAGAAGGGCGATTTCGTTCTCATGGATTACGGCGCGGGCTACTGCGATTATCGTTCCGACATGACGCGCACCGTCGTGATGGGCGAGCCTACCCAGGAGCAGCTCGACCTGTACGCGCTCGTGCGCCGTACGCACGAGGAGTGCGTCGCTGCCATTCATCCGGGCGTCGAGGGCAACGACATCTTTAAGCTTTCCAAGAAGATCATCGGCGATGCCGGCTATGGCGATTACTACAACCATGGTCTGGGTCACGGCGTAGGCATCGACATCCATGAGCTGCCCAACTTCAACCGCAGCAAGAACACCATCGAGGTCGGCTCGGTTATCACCATGGAGCCCGGCGTGTATCTGCCCGGTGTGGGCGGCGTGCGTCTGGAGGACTACGGCGTGGTCACCGAGAACGGCTACGAGCCCTTCACCAAGACCCCGCACGACCTGCACGTCATCGATTGCTAGCCCATTTCGATAGATTTTTGGGGCGGGGCGTCCGGAGCAATTCGGGCGCCCCGCGTTCTCTTTTTATGCGCTCGCTGCAGGCGCCGTCTGCAAGTGTATAATTTCGGTCGTATGTAATTTGGACGCTTGTGCGTTCTGCCCATAACAAGAAAGGTCGCTATGCCTACCATTTCTACCGCCGACTTCAAGAACGGCCTCGGTCTCCGCATTAAGGACAAGGTCTACACCATCGTCGAGTTCCAGCATGTCAAGCCGGGCAAGGGTGGCGCGTTTGTGCGCTACAAGACCCGCGACATCAAGAGCGGCCGCGTCGTCGAGAACACCTGCAATGCCGGCACCAAGTTCGAGAGCGTCATGCTCACCACCCGTGAGTTCCAGTACCTCTACAACGATGGCGCTGACTACATCTTCATGGACAACGAGACCTATGAGCAGGTTCCCGTTCCCGAGGACATGGTGGGCGAGAACTCCAAGTGGCTGCGCGAGAACGACATCTGCCAGCTGCTCTTCGCCGACGATGAGCTCATGGGCGTGACGCCGCCGATGTTCATCGAGACCACCATCGTCCAGACCGACCCGGGCTTTAAGGGCGACACCGTCCAGGGTTCCACCAAGCCGGCCACGATTGACACCGGCGCTGTCATCCAGGTCCCCATGTACCTCAACGAGGGCGAGGTCATCAAGGTTGACACCCGCGACGGCAAGTTCGTCTCCCGCGTCTAGCAACCAACTCTTCTAGGAGGACTCATGCCCCAGGAAATCAAGATTGACGGCATCGGCATTTCGCCCGATGTTCTGACCGTCATCGTCTCGCGCGCCGTGTCGGATGTCGAGGGCATCGCCTCCGTTGGCGTCAAGGACCTTGCCACCAACCTTGTCTCCATGATGCTCTCGTCCAAGGCCCCGGCTTCCGAGCCGGCGGTCGAGGCCGAGGTCGTCGGCGACAAGCTCGCACTCACCGTGCGTGTCGTGGTGTTCTTTGGCTATCCGTTCAAGAAACTCGCCGAGGCCGTTCGCGCCGCCGTGGTCGCCGCCATCGATGCCCAGGTGGGCGTCGAGGTCGAACGCGTTGACGTTTGCATCGACGGCCTCGTTTTCCCCAAGGAGTAACCTTTGAGCCTTAAGGTTTATCGCGGGCGCACGCTTGCCCGCAGTCAGGCGCTGCAGCTGCTGTTCCAGGCCGAGGCCACGGACAGCCCGCTCGAGCGCGTCCTCGAGGGCGATTTCCTGATTTCGAAGGGTCCCCTCGACCCCTATGCGTTGGAGCTTTGCCGCGGTGCCTACGAGCACATTGATCGCATCGATTGTGCCCTGCGCGCCGTCGCCAAGAACTGGGATCTTATGCGCATGCCCGGTGCCGACCGCAACCTGCTGCGTATCGCCGTCTACGAGATGCGCTTCCTCACCGACGAAGAGGTCTCGGACGCCATCGTCATCAACGAGGCTGTCGAGCTTGCCAAGGCCTATGGTACCGACCAGTCCGCGTCGTTCGTCAACGGCGTGCTGGGTAAGATCGCTCGCAGCGAGGAGCTGCCGGGTGAGGACCTGTACCAAGAGCTGCTGGCCGAAGATCGCGCTCGCGAGGAGGCCCAGGCCGCCGAGGCTGCCGCCAAGGTTGCGGTTGCCCAGGCTGAGGCTGGCGTGCTGGCCGAGGATTCGGACGCCGCCGAGGCTGTTGTCGACTCCGTCGAGGAGTAGTCATGCCAGAGGGTTCTGTCCGCAACTTCGACGAGATCTCGGACCGTCTGGACCAGATCATCGCTACCGTTCGCTCCAAGGATACCTCCTTGGAGCGTTCACTCGATCTGTTTGACGAGGCGATTGAGCTGGGCTCCCGCGCGGTCGATATGGTCGACAAGTTTGAGCTGACGCCGCGTGAGGCCGATAAGCTCGAGCAGGAATACGATGAGGATGCGGCAAACGAATCCCAGGATAGCTAGGCCGCATCTCCGGATACGAATGGTTGATGGCATTCATGAAACGTGTGCGTCTTGATGACGAACTGATTTCACAGGGCATCTGCGCCGATCGCGCGGATGCCCTTCGCACTCTTATGGCCGGCTTGGTCTCGAGTGGCGGCGAGCGCTTGACTTCGCCGGGCCTTAAGGTGATCCCGGGGCTGCCGCTGCACGTTAAGGGGCGCATTCCATATGTTGGCCGCGGCGGTCTTAAGCTCGAAGGCGCGCTTGATGCGTTTGGTATCAATCCGACGGGCCTTGCCTGTCTGGATGTGGGCTGCTCTACCGGCGGCTTTACCGATTGCCTGCTCAAGCGCGGAGCTGCGACCGTTGTCTCGGTGGACGTGGGTCGCGCCCAGTTCGATTGGTCGTTGCGTCAGGACGATCGCGTGACGCTGCATGAGCGCACAAACGTGACGCAGCTGCCTGAGCTTGGCTATGCCGGCGCCATCGACCTGGCAGTGTGTGATGTCTCGTTTACCAGCATCGCGAACATTATCGATGCGGTGCTGGCGTGCCTGGCGCCTACGGGTGCATTCTGCACGCTCGTAAAGCCGCAGTTTGAGGCTCCGGCGGCGCTGGTGGGCGAGGGCGGCATTGTGACCGATCCCGCCGTGCGCCGCGATACACTCGTGGCGGCGGTTGAACTCTTTGCTGCCAAGGGCCTCTTCCCGGTCGATGTGTGCGTGTCACCCATTCATGGTGCCAAGGGCAACGTTGAGTTTTTCCTGTACGGCATGAGGTTTGCCCCCGGCGACCGCACCGACGACGAGCTTCAATCCCAGGTATCGGTTTTGAGCGAGAAAGCTGCAACGCTATGAAGGTCTTTCTGGTTCCCAATTACTACAAGCAAGAGGCGGTCGAGAGCGGCCTGATGCTCGAGCTTTGGCTGACGCGCCAGGGCTATGAGGTCGCATGGGCTGCCGACCAGCGATCGAAGATTCAAAGCACGCCTGATATCGACGGCTCCGATCTGGTCATTACGCTCGGCGGCGACGGTACGTTGCTGCGCGCTGCCCGCATCCTCAACCATCGCGAGATTCCTATCCTCGGTCTTTCCTATGGTCACCTGGGCTTTTTAACTGCTGCGAGTCCCGAGGAGCGTGACATTCTGCAGGTCGTGAGCGACGCCCTGTCCGGCGAGCTGCATGTGAGCCGTCGCGCTACCATCGCCGCGGATATCGTGTCCGTGCGCGAAGACGGTACGAAGGATGTCGTGCGCACCTTCGCCCTCAACGACATGGCGCTTACCCGCGGTCCGCTGTCCGATATGGTCGAGTTCGACATCACCGTTTCCGGCCATCACATCGATCGCCTGCGCGGGGACGGCGTGGTGGTTTCCACGGCCACCGGTTCCACGGGGTACGCGCTGTCCGCCGGCGGCCCCATCGTGAGCCCGGAGTACACCGGCATGGTCTGCGTGCCCATCGCGCCCCACACCATCCAGGCCCGCGCCTTCCTCACGTCCCCGTCCGACGTCGTGGAGATATCCGTGTCCAAAGATCGCCCGTCGGTCCCCGCCATCGCGCTCGATGGCCAGTTCATCACGCCGTCCGGTGAGGTCGAGCGCGCCGTCGTGCGACGCGGCG
>URYT01000076.1 GCA_900552185.1 uncultured Collinsella sp.
CGAACCGGCGCCTACACGCGTGCCATCCAGGATCTGGATGCGGGCGTGGATGTGTACGGATGTCCCGCCCCGAGTTTTGTCGAGATCGTCGAGCATGAGCTCGCCACCGGCGCCCACCTGCAGGAGCGCTGGCTGCAAAATGGGGACATCTTCGACACGCTCGAGAATCGCGTGGAGGTCGAGCGCACACTCGCGCCCATCATCAACGGCGGTGCGCAGGTGGACACCGTGGTGCTCGGCTGTACGCATTTCCCGCTGTTGGTGGGACCTATCCGCCATGCGCTGGGGCCTGGGGTGCGCGTCGTGAGTTCCGCCGAGGAGACCACGCGCGAGCTGACCGATATTCTCACGCGCCGCGAGCAGCTGGCGGGCGACGCCGCCGAGCCGCAGCATCGTTTTGCCACGACGGCCGATAACATCGCCGAGTTTGCGGTGGCGGGCAGCTTTATCTTTGGTCAGCCGCTCAAGAGCATCGAACATATCGATATCGATGAGCTGAAATAGATGTAAAGCAGCCGCCAAAGCCTTCGCCACATCTTTTGCCGAAAGGAAATTTCTATGGAGTACATGCAGGTCAACCGCGCCAACGGTCGCGCCGCCAACGAGTTGCGCCCCGTTAAGCTCACCCGTGGCGTCATGAAGCACGCCCACGGCTCGTGTTTGGCCGAGTTCGGTGACACGCGCGTGCTGTGCGCCGCCACTATCGAGGAGGGCGTACCGGGCTGGCGAAAGGGGGCTAAGGCCGGCTGGGTGACCGCGGAATACGCTATGCTGCCGGCGTCGACCGGTAAGCGCTGCAAGCGCGAGCACGCCAACCGCAAGGGTCGCTCCATGGAGATCGAGCGCCTCATTGGCCGCAGCCTGCGTACCGTCGTCAACATGAAGGCGCTCGGCGAGTACACCGTCACCGTCGACTGCGATGTGATTCAGGCCGATGGCGGCACGCGTACAGCGAGCATCACCGGCGCCTGGGTGGCGCTGCACGACGCCCTCGCCATGTGGGTCGAGGCGGGCAAGATCGAGCGCATCCCGCTTATCGGCCAGGTGGCTGCCATCTCCATGGGCGTTGTCGACGGCAATACGCTGCTTGACCTCGATTATTCCGAGGACAGCCATGCCGAGGTCGACATGAACCTCGTCGCCACCGACACCGGCGAGATGATCGAGCTCCAGGGCACCGGCGAGCAGGCGCCCTTTGACCGCAAACGCCTCAACGCCCTGCTCGACCTGGGCGACAAGGGTATCGCCGAGCTCATCGAGCTTCAGCGCCAAGCCATCGCCTAACCTGCCAAAAGGGACAGGTTTATTTTGGTAGGTTTTATCTGCTGAAATGCTGCGTTGAAAGGTCCGATCGCCTGAGAGGGGAGAGGTCAAGTGCCCAAACGCCCCTCACGCGGCTTGCTATAGAGACAAGGAGGCCAGTCATGGCACTTGAGAAGATTGACATCGACACCCTCGACCCGGCGGCGACCATCGTCGTGGCAACGGGCAACGCCCATAAGCTCACCGAGATCGAGGCCATTTTGGGCAAGGTCATGCCCGAGGTGCGCTTTGTGGCGCTCGGCCAGCTGGGTGATTTTGAGGATCCCGAGGAAAACGGCACGACGTTTTTGGAGAACGCCATCATCAAGGCCCAAGCCGCGGTTGAGGAGACGGGCCTTATGGCCATTGCCGACGATTCGGGCTTGGTCGTCGACGCGCTGGACGGTGAGCCCGGTGTGTATAGCGCGCGCTATGCGGGCGTGCACGGCGACGATGCCGCCAACAACGCCAAGCTTCTCGTTAACCTGGAAGGCGTGGCAGATGAGGACCGCACCGCGCGCTTTATGAGCGTCGTCGCGCTCATCGACACGGACGGTCTGGTTACCTATGGCGAGGGCGCCTGCGAGGGCGTTATCGCGCACGAGGGCCGCGGCGACCATGGTTTTGGCTATGACCCGCTGTTCCTGCCGGTCGACACGCCGGGCAAGACCATGGCCGAGCTGACGGCTGACGAGAAGAACGCCATCAGCCATCGTTTCCACGCGCTCGAGCATCTGTCCGCCAAGCTGACGGGCGAGGAGTAGGCCATGCGTGCGGTGGTGCAGCGCGTGCTCAACGCCGGCGTGACGGTCGACGGCGAGTGCGTGGGCCGCATTGGACGCGGCTACCTGGTGCTGCTGGGTGTGGGCCATGGCGATACGCGTGCCGAGGCCGACAAGCTGTGGGGCAAGCTCCGCGGGCTGCGTATCAACGAGGACGAGAACGGCAAGACCAATCTGGCACTTGCCGATGTCGACGGCGAGGTGCTCGTGGTGTCGCAGTTCACGCTGTTCGCCGACTGCCGCCACGGTCGCCGTCCGTCGTTTACGGATGCCGGCGCGCCCGATGTTGCCAACGAGCTCTACGAGTACTTCCTGACGCTCGTTCGCCAAGATGTCGAACACGTGGCGCACGGTATCTTTGGCGCCGACATGAAGGTCGACCTGGTCAACGACGGCCCATTCACCATCGTCTTGGACACCGACAACCTTTAGGTTACGCGGTTTTACCAAACCGCGTAACAACTGGTCATGCGAGGTTGTCGTCTGGTATGTATTTGGGACGGGGCTTATTTAGCTACTTGCGTATGGCCACAACAGGGTGCTATAGTATTAGAGTTTTGTCTATCTTAGGGGTATTATCCCCTTTTTGAATTGCACCTTCTGGAGGCCCTGTTCATGGAAGAGATGGAAGTCAATCACGTCGACGACATCCACGAGAAGCTGACCGATATGGTGGGCGATCGCGTCAAGGTGAAGGCCAACATGGGCCGTACCCGCGTCGTCGAGCGCATGGGCACCATCAAGAGCGTCCACCCCGCCGTCTTTATCATCGAGGTTGACGAGCGTCGCGGCCGCAAGTCGCGTCAGTCCTACCAGTATATCGATGTCCTCACCGGTCAGGTCGAGCTGTTCGACCCCGAGAGCGGCGAGCACATCTTTACCCCGCTCGGCAATCAGCTCGAGGAGCATTAACGGTGACCGATCGGTCCCTGACTCTTTCCGCGCCGGCAAAGATTAACCTCTACCTGGGGGTTCATACCGAGCGCGATGACCGCGGCTACCACAGGGTCGATTCCCTGATGGCGGCCGTCGGTCTTTCCGATACCGTGACGGTCACGCCGGCGCAGGCGCTGACCGTCCAGACGGTTCCAGCATCAGATTTTCCCATGCAAAAGAATACGGCGTATCGGGCTGCGGTTGCTATGGCCGAGCATTATGGTCGCGAGGCAAACATCTGCGTGACGATTGAGAAACGCATTCCATTGTGCGCCGGCTTGGGCGGCCCCTCGACGGATGCGGCCGCGGTCATTGTCGCCTTGGCGGAGCTCTGGGGCATTGATCGCACCGACCCAGCGCTCGATGACATTGCGCGGGGCATTGGTGCCGACGTCCCGTTCTTTTTGCACGCGAGCCCTGCGTTTTACGTAGGTGGGGGAGACGTGCTGGCAACTGAGTACCCCGCGCTGCCCGCGACGCCCGTCGTGCTGGTTAAGCCGCGCGAGGCAAGCGTTTCGACAATTGAAGCCTATCGACGTTTTGACGAGGCCCCGGTGCCTGCGGACAAGCCCGGCGCGATAGCTTCTGCCTTGCGTGCTGGTGATGCCGAGACGGCATATGCGCTCATCCATAACAACCTGGGTGTCATTTCCGCACAGATGGAGCCGCAGATTCAAACGGTTCTCGATTGGCTGCGTAAACAGGACGGCACCGTTGCTGTAGATGTGTGCGGATCGGGCGCCTGTTCGTTTGCCATTTGCGACACCGCCGCCACGGCCGAAAGGCTTGCGGACGCTGCCCAGCAAAAAGGCTGGTGGGCTTGCGCGACGGAGCTCATTCCCAACACGGTTCGCGTCGAAGTGCCAAAGAAGTAAAAATTTCTCTAGCACACGACGGAAATCTTTGTTACTATAGTCGAGCTAACGGGTTGTGGCTCAGTTTGGTAGAGCACTGCGTTCGGGACGCAGGGGTCGCTGGTTCAAATCCAGTCAACCCGACCAGAGCATGAGGAGGGACCGCTTCTTGCGGTCCCTTTTTTTAGCTATTGTTGTGATACCGCGATACCCGCGGTATACTCATTCGAGCTTGTCTCGCTGTATTGTGGAGGTCTACATGTTTGGACTGAGGGCTCCTGAGCTCATCATTATTCTCGTCGTTGTCCTGATTATCTTCGGGCCCAAGAACCTGCCGAAGCTCGGCAAGTCCCTCGGCTCTACCGTCAAGAATATCCGCGAGGGTATGGAGGGCGACGATAAGGCCGAGACCAAGCAGGCCGAGGAGGTCGTGGTCGAGCAGTCCGAGGAGGACAAGGAGATCGCTGAGCTCGAAGCCAAGCTCGCTGCTGCCAAGAAGAAGCAGGCAGAGGACAGCGACGCGGACGCAGAGTAGTCCCATCCCTTTGGGGTGAGCACCTGACCGGCTTGCCCGCAGGCTAGCCGGTCTTTTTCGTTTTGTTGACAGTTGATTGTTTGATCAGAGTTGGGGAGATATCCGTATGGACGCAAGCCAGATCGTACTGACCGCTGAGGGCCGCCAGAAGCTCGTCGAGGAGCTCGCCTGGCGTGAGGGCGATTACGCCAAGGAGATCGTCGAGGACATCAAGGAAGCCCGCGCGTTCGGCGACCTTTCGGAGAACTCCGAGTACGATGCCGCCAAGGACAAGCAGGCCCAGAATGCTGCTCGTATCGCCGAGATCCAGGCCATTCTTGCCAACGCTCAGGTTGCTGCCACCACGGGCGATCTGACCGTCTCCATCGGTTCCACCGTTTCGCTGATTGATCCCAACGGCGAGGTCATGGAAGTCACGCTCGTTGGTACCACCGAGACCAACTCGCTCGAGCACAAGATTTCCAACGAGTCTCCGGTCGGTCACGCCATCATCGGTCACGGCGAGGGCGACTCCGTCGAGGTCGTTACGCCTTCCGGCAAGACTCGCGTCTACACCATCGCCAAGATCGCACGCTAGACCACGGTCCCGCGTAAAGGTATGTTTTCGCTCCCTGGGACCGAATCCTGGGGAGCGTTTTAGTTTGAGGAGCTAACTTATGGCAGAGAACCAGAACGCCGCCGATCAGGCATCGACGCTCAACGACGAGCGCGCCACCCGCCTGGCCAAGCGCGCCGCCCTGTTCGAGGCGGGCCAGAACCCCTATCCCGAGCACTCTGAGCTTGAGGACTACGTCGCCGATATCGAGACTAAGTACGCCGATCTTGCCGATGGTGAGGATACCGAGGATGTCGTGAAGATCGCCGGCCGTGTGGTCGCCAAGCGCGGTCAGGGCAAGATCATGTTCATCGTCGTGCGCGATGCGACTGCCGAGATTCAACTGTTCTGCCGCATCAACGACATGGACGAGGCTGCCTGGAATACGCTCAAGGCCCTCGACCTGGGCGACATCCTGGGCGTGACCGGCGTGGTCGTGCGCACCCAGCGCGGCCAGCTTTCCGTTGCCCCTAAGAGCGTGACCCTGCTTGCCAAGGCCGTTCGTCCGCTGCCCGAGAAGTTCCACGGTCTTTCCGACAAGGAGACCCGCTATCGCCAGCGCTATGTCGACCTGATCGCCAACGACGACGTTCGCGAGACCTTCCGTAAGCGTTCGCAGATTCTCTCCACCTTCCGTCGCTTTATGGAGTCCGACGGCTACATGGAGGTCGAGACCCCCATCCTGCAGACCATCCAGGGCGGCGCTACTGCCAAGCCGTTCATTACCCACTTCAACGCGCTCGATCAGGAGTGCTACCTGCGTATTGCCACCGAGCTGCACCTCAAGCGCTGCATTGTCGGTGGTTTTGAGCGCGTGTTCGAGATCGGCCGCATCTTCCGTAACGAAGGCATGGACCTTACCCACAACCCCGAATTCACCACGATGGAGGCCTACCGTGCCTTCTCCGACCTCGAGGGCATGAAGGCACTCGCCCAGGGTGTCATCAAGGCTGCCAACAAGGCCATCGGCAACCCCGAGGTCATCGAGTACCAGGGCCAGACCATCGACCTTTCTGGTGAGTGGGCCAGCCGTCCCATGACCGACATCGTCTCCGACGTGCTCGGCAAGCAGGTCACCATCGACACGCCGGTCGAGGAGCTTGCTGCCGCCGCGCGCGAGAAGGGCCTGGAGATTAAGCCCGAGTGGACCGCCGGCAAGATTATCGCCGAGATCTACGATGAGCTGGGCGAGGACACCATCGTCAACCCCACGTTCGTGTGCGATTACCCCATCGAGGTCAGCCCGCTTGCCAAGCGTTTTGAGGACGATCCGCGTCTGACCCACCGCTTTGAGCTGGTCATCGCCGGCCACGAGTACGCCAACGCATTTTCCGAGCTCAACGACCCGGTCGACCAGGCTGAGCGCTTTGCTGCCCAAATGGCCGAGAAGGCCGGCGGCGACGATGAGGCCATGGAGTATGACGAGGACTACGTGCGCGCCCTCGAGTACGGTATGCCTCCTGCGGGCGGTATCGGCATCGGTATCGACCGCGTGGTCATGCTGCTCACCAACCAGGCTTCTATCCGCGACGTGCTGCTGTTCCCGCACATGAAGCCCGAGAAGGGTTTCCAGTCCGGTGCCGCTGCCGCCAAGGCTGCCGAGGCCGGCAACGCCGCGAGTCCGTTCGTTAAGTCGCTTAAGCCCACGCTCGATTACTCCAAGATCGCCGTTGAGCCGCTGTTTGAGGAGTTCGTCGACTTTGATACCTTCTCCAAGAGCGATTTCCGCGCTGTGAAGGTCAAGGCATGCGAGGCCGTCAAGAAGTCCAAGAAGCTGCTGAACTTTACGCTCGACGACGGTACCGGTACCGACCGCACCATCCTCTCCGGTATTCACGCTTATTACGAGCCCGAGGACCTGGTTGGCAAGACCTTGCTCGCCATCACCAACCTGCCTCCGCGCAAGATGATGGGTATCCCCAGTTGCGGCATGATCATCTCCGCCGTGCATGCCGAGGCCGAGGGCGACGAGACGCCCGAGCGCCTTAACGTGCTGATCGTGGACGATTCCATCCCGGCCGGCGCCAAGCTCTACTAGCTCACCTCAATTTAGGGACGGTCCCTAAATTGAGGTTGATGTCGGATACGTTGCTGAGCGCCGCGATCCGCGCGGCTAGCGCCCGCCGAATGTCGACCGAAGTCAAATGAAAGTCACGTTTCCGCCCCTGGAAACGTGACTTTTGTTATGTCTCGGTGGGATGGGACGTTATACATCGGTGGAAAGGGGCTGATCTCAGCCATCCTTGGATTCCCACCTCAATTTAGGGACAGACCCTTAATTGAGGTGGGGCGCCTCGCCGCTCGCCGAACAATAAGCGGCGTGTTCATCACAATACCTACCTAGCATTACAATGTAGACACTACCTAGCAAGACTAAGTAGTTTTGCGAAGAACGCTACGTCCATAGGCGGTGATGCACATGTTGCGCTACATGCAGGCATTGGTGAAAGTCGTGGTAAAGAACCCGCTGCTCTGGGTGCTCATCCTGGTGTGTCAGCTATTGCTGGTTGCGCCTTTCATCAAAGGCGATGCCACGATGGGCTATTTCCTCGGTAAGGAAGAGCTCGACGTCGCCCTGCGCGAGAGCAGGAAGAACATGGAGGAGGGCGTGTACGATTCGGCCCCGTCCGAGGTGCGAGAGCGGGCGCAGGAGCGAATCGGCCTCATGACGCGAGCGTGCCTGACGGATGACCCCGCGGAATATGCCCGCCTTCGCGCTCAATTGTTGGAAGGTGACATCGCGGATTTCAAGGCCGGGAACCTTGTCGGTCCTACTGAGAAGAGCCTCGAATCGCAATATCGCTTCTTCATCCAGCTATCCGAGCAAAACGATGCGCGGATCTACGAGACGTATCGAGAAGCTCCCGCGCTGTTCTACTTCGCCGCCGCTTACAGCTCCCTGCCGTTGTTGATGTGGGCGCTGCCGTCTATTGCGTCGGTGGCATTGCTCAACCGCGCGGTTCGGGGTAAGCGACTGCTCGCACAGGCGCCTTTGGGCCGCTTTGCCGCATTGGCGAGTCAGGTGCTCGTGTTGGCGCTGCTGGCTGTGGGGTCAATCGCCCTCATTGCCCTGCCGGCCTTTTTGGCTCCCATGGTGGTCAACGGCATGGGTGAGGCGAGCTATCCCGTGGTGAACGTCTTGGGGCAAGACGAGGTTGCGGTGATCGAGAGCTCGGTGGGGCAGATCGTCCCATGCGCGCTTGCCATGCTCGTCCTCGCGGCGTTGTTCGCGACGCTGCTCGCACACGCGGTTTCTCGCCTGATGCCGCAGCGCGCCATGTCGTTGGGACCGGTTGCGGCGG
>URYT01000077.1 GCA_900552185.1 uncultured Collinsella sp.
GTGGCGGGCTGGCCCAGGCTCACGTAGCCTAAGCCTACATCGTACAGCGTCTGGAGCTTGCGCTTAATCTGCGGGATATTCCCAAAGAAGGCCAGCGCCTCGGTGACGCTCATGTCGAGCACGTCCGAGATGGTCTTGCCACGGTAGGTGACCTCGAGTGTCTCGCGGTTGTAGCGTTTACCGCCGCAAACTTCGCAGGGAACGTAGATATCGGGAAGGAAGTGCATCTCGATCTTGATCTGCCCGTCGCCCTTGCACGCCTCGCAGCGCCCGCCACTCACATTAAAGGAGAAACGACCCGGCGAGTAGCCGCGCGCCTTCGACTCCGGCGTACTCGCAAACAGCGCGCGAAGATCATCCCACAGGCCGATATAGGTAGCAGGGTTGGAACGCGGCGTGCGGCCAATCGGCGACTGGTCGATATCGATAACCTTATCGATACACTCGATGCCCTCGATTTTTTTATACGGACCCACAGGGCGCGTCGAACGGTGAATAGCATTCGTAAGGGCAGGCGCAATGGTGTCGGTAACCAGGGAGCTCTTGCCCGATCCCGACACGCCGGTAACAACCGTAAGCGTACCAAACTCGATCTTGGCGGTAACGTTTTTGAGGTTGTTGGCTCGAGCGCCCGTAATTTTAAGGCAGCCGCGACCGGGCTTGCGCCGTTCATCAGGCACCCGAATCATTCGTTTGCCGGTCAGATAAGCGCCCGTCATCGACTCAGGACACGCCATGATATCAGCAGGCGTTCCCGCCGCGACTACGTGTCCGCCGTTGACACCGGCGCCGGGCCCCATGTCGATCACGTAGTCGGCGGCACGGATTGTATCCTCGTCGTGTTCGACAACGATAACGGTATTGCCGATATCGCGCAGGCGCTCGAGCGTCTTGATCAGGCGCTCGTTGTCACGCTGATGAAGACCGATTGAGGGCTCGTCCAGAATATAGAGCACGCCCATGAGACCCGCGCCGATCTGCGTTGCCAAGCGAATACGCTGTGCCTCGCCACCGGAAAGCGTCGCCGAGGCGCGATCGAGTGTCAGATAGTCGAGTCCAACATCGACCAGAAAACGCAGGCGCTCCAGAATTTCCTTGACGATACGGCCGCCGATAAACTGTTGGCGCTCGGTGAGTTCCAGGCCCTCAAAAAACTCGAGCGATTCACGGCACGACAGGCAACAAACTTCGTAAATGGACTTGCCGCCCACGGTGACGGCGAGCATCTCAGGGCGCAAACGAGCGCCGTGGCAGGTCGAGCACGGCTCCTCGCGAATGTACTTCTCCAGGCGCGCCTTGGTGTTCTCGTTCGTCGTCTCGGTATAGCGTTCGTACAGGATGTTGCGAACGCCCGAAAACTTGGTATCCCACTGGCTGCGACGTCCGTCGAGCTTTTGGTAGTCGACCGAGATCTTCGTATCGCCCAGGCCATCCAAGAATGCGCGACGCACGCGAGGGGGCAAGTCCTCCCACGGCGTATCGGCGCTCACCTTAAAGTGTTTGCAGACCGCAGCAAAAATCTGCGGATAGTAGTTCGAATTGCCAAACAGGCTACCAAAGACTCCGTCGGCAATGGACTTCGAGGGGTCCTCGATCAGCGCCTCGGCATCAACGGTTTTCTTAAAGCCCAGGCCGTCGCACTCAGGACATGCGCCATAGGGAGCGTTAAACGAAAAATCACGCGGCTGAAGATCGTCAATGGAGTGTCCATGCTCCGGGCACGCCAAGGCCAACGAATACTCCAGAAGCTCGCCCTCGGTCCCCTCGGGAGCATCACGATCGGGCAGCATGTACACGTTTACATTGCCGTGAGCCAGCGCGGTCGCCTGCTCAACAGACTCGGCGATACGGCCAAGAGAGTTCTCACGGATCACGATGCGATCGACCACGACCTCGATATCGTGCTTGAACTTCTTGTCCAGATCGATCGGATCGTCGAGCGAGCGCACTTCACCGTCGACACGCACGCGGCTAAAGCCCTCGGCGCGAAGGTCCTCAAACAGTTTGGTGTACTCGCCTTTTCGCCCGCGCACCACCGGTGCCAGCACAAACGCGCGGCGGCCCTCCCCCGCCGCCAAGACCTTGTCGGCAACCTGGTCGGTCGTCTGGCGCTCAATGACGCGGCCGCATTCGGGACAGTGCGGGGTGCCCACACGGGCGAACAGCAGGCGCAGATAGTCATAAATCTCGGTTACGGTGCCAACCGTCGAGCGAGGGTTTTTAGACGTCGTCTTTTGGTCGATCGACACCGCCGGCGAAAGGCCGTCGATTGAATCCAAGTCGGGTTTGTCCATCTGGCCCAAGAACTGGCGCGCATAGCTCGAAAGACTCTCGACGTATCGACGCTGGCCCTCGGCATAGATAGTGTCAAATGCCAGCGAACTCTTGCCCGAGCCAGAAAGACCGGTAATGACCACGAGTTGGTCACGCGGAATGGAAACATCGATATCACGGAGGTTGTGCTCACGAGCGCCGCGAATAACGATAGAAGAATCAGACATGGAAGCTCCTTGCCTCCTATTGCATCGAATCATACTGTCGATGAGTTTAGCGCACTCGACGCGCACAGATGTTCGTAATACAAGATTCGCAGACCTTTAGCTTTGCGTATCGGGCGCTTTGTTTCTCGAAATGCCGTGGAAAGGTTACAGTAATCTAATACTGAACTTAATTTGCCGTAACAGAGGAACGTCCATGACCGAAGATATCCCCCTTGAAATCACTTCGAGCGACATGGCCAATCTGCCCATATTCATCGCCGTCCTTATCGTGGCCATCGTCGTGGTGCGTGTATATCTTTCAATCAAACACAATGAAAAGCCGCCCATTGCCCGCGTCTTTTGGTGCGCGACGCTCCTCATCCCGCTCGGCATGGTAGCTGCATGGATTACGAATCAATTGCTCGTAAATGAGGACAATTCCCTATGGGTCCTTTCTTATTCGGCGCTCGGTGCTACCGCCGTCATACTTCTTGTCGAGCCCTTGGTTTCGGGACTTATCGACCAAACCGATCTTGCGACGGGAACGGTTGCCTGTATTTGCCGTGACATCCTTGTCATCGCCGCTGTTTCAGCGCTCTCGTTCGTTTCGCTCGAAATTGCCTGTAACGAAACGTTCTATCGCATTCCCGCCAACTCATTCGGGTTTTCCGTCGGGCTGCTCGCGACGGTTCTGCTCTCCCTTTATTTGCTGGGACAGCGTCATGGAGGCGTCATGGCCCTCGTGCCCGTCGCCTGTTGCATCCTTGGCATTGCCGAGCACTTCGTCATAACGTTTAAAGGCGAGGCCATCCTGCCAAGCGATATCTTGGCCCTTGGCACCGCAATGGAAGTGAGCGAGGGATACGAGTTTACCTTTACCGCCGGAATCGTAACCTCTCTAGCCCTGCTGGAGATTTCCCTAGGGCTTCTTTCGCTTATCCGACCGAGAAAGCTCCGTACGCCCACCCATGTCTTCCCCGCAATCGCCGCTAACCTCTGCGCTTTTCTGCTAGTGACCGTTATGGGGCTCTCGGGCTTTTCCAGCATCGACTTGGAGCAGGCGCTGAATTTTGGATTTGACCGTTGGCAGCCCATCACCACGTATGCGTCTCAGGGTTTTATCACTTCGTTCACCGAAATGGTCAACGAGTTGCCCATTGAGAAGCCCGAAGGCTATACGCCCGATGAGGCGCAGAGCATCGAGCAGAAGCTCGCCGCCACCTACGACAGCACGTATGGCTCGAGCGAGCAGCGCGCGGCGGCCGTTGCCCAGTTCAATGAAATCAAGCCGACGATTGTTGCCGTCATGAATGAGAGTTTTAGCGACCTTTCGTGCTTTGAGCAGCTCCAGGCGGCCGGGTACACCGGCCCCGCATTCTACAACTCGCTTCCCGACACACTTGTTCGCGGCACCATGCTCGCTTCGGTCGCCGGTGGCGGAACGGCGAACTCCGAATTCGAATTTTTGACCGGAGCGACAACGGCCTTTGTCGGATTAGGCAAAATCCCCTATCAGCTATATCAGATGAATGGCGTCAACAGCCTGGCAAAGGACCTTAAGGAGCTTGGGTATACCGCTACCGCTATGCACCCGCAAAACCCCGTCAACTACCATCGAGATAAAATCTATCAGCAGCTGGGCTTTGGAGACTTTCTTTCAATCGGCGATTTCGAAGGTGCGCCCTGTTACCATGCCGGCGTATGCGACTACGCCACCTACGACAAGATACTCGACCTGCTTAGAACCGACGAAGCCCCGCAGTTCATCTTTGACGTCACGATGCAAAATCACGGCGGCTACGACTATGGCACCGTTCCCGCCGAGGAGCTGACAAACTATTGGGTCGAGGGAGCCAGCGAGGGCGCCAATAGCGCGCTCAACACCTATCTCACCTGCATCAACGCATCCGACCGGGACCTCGAGTACTTTATCAACGAGCTCCGCAATATCGGCAGACCGGTTGTCCTTGTCTTTTTTGGCGACCATCAGCCGAGCGCCGCAACGACTCTCAACGACGAGCTGTACCCTCAGGAAGATACGGCAAGCCACGCTTTCCGTATCTATCAGTCGACATATTTTGTCTGGGCTAACTATGAAATCGCCGGCAATACCGAGCTCAACGTCTACGACACCGTCGGGGCAAACGAGGTTGCAGCCATTACCCTTAATAAGATCGGCGCCCCGCTCACCGACTATCAAAAGGCCCTGCTTGCAACAAGGTCAGATGTGCCCACCATCAATGTCGCCGGCTACCTTGGTGCCGACGGGCTGCGCTACGACTTGGAATCTGAAGACAGCCCATACGCCTCGACGATCGACAAGCTGCAGCGCATGCAATACCTCGAGTTCGCCAGCAAAGTTCAGTAAGCCCGCCCATTCGCTTGGACCCATCGTATTGCAAGCACGCTCGGCCCAAATGCATCGTAAATGACTCCCGCTCGCAAACGAGGGTACAATGACGCTCGTGTCACATCACGGGGCCCCGGCCCCAACATATACAAAGGAGTCATACATGGGTTGCGAGCACGCACAGGCCGCCGGCGGACAAACGTCGCCGTCGCAATTTGAGGAGAATACGCTGTCCGAGGTCAAACGCGTCATCGCCGTGCTTTCCGGCAAGGGCGGTGTCGGCAAGTCGTTTGTCACCGGTGCCATCGCCACCGAGCTTGCCCGTCACGGCCACAAGGTCGGCGTCCTCGATGCCGACATCACCGGTCCCTCTATCCCCAAGATGTTCGGTATGAGCGGACGCCACGTCCATGCCCTTGGCAACCTCATGCTGCCTGAAATCTCCGAGCACGGCGTCAAGGTCATGAGCTCCAACCTTCTGCTCCAAAACGAGACCGACCCCGTCCTTTGGCGCGGTCCGGTCATCGCAGGCGCCATTAGGCAGTTCTGGAGCGAGACCTCATGGGGCCCCATCGACTACCTGCTGGTCGACATGCCTCCGGGAACAGGCGACGTCGCTCTCACCGTCTTCCAGTCACTGCCCGTCGACGGCATCGTCATCGTCACGAGCCCGCAGGATCTGGTCTCGATGATCGTCGCCAAGGCGGTCAACATGGCCGAGAAGATGAACGTCCCCATTCTGGGCATCGTCGAAAACATGAGCTATATTGAGTGCCCCGACTGCGGCAAGAAGATCGAGGTCTTTGGCAAGAGCAAGCTCCCCGAGGTCGCAGAACGCTATAACCTCGACATCTTGGGCACGCTTCCCATCAATCCGTCACTCGCCGAGGCCTGCGATAAGGGCGAGGTCGAGACCGCGCTGCCCGATGGCATGTTGCCCAAGGCAGTCTCTGCCGTCGAGGCCATTACCCCGCACGAGACCGACGAGGCCTAAGTGAACACGAGCGCCTTCTATGACGTCCTGGTAATCGGCGGCGGGGCTTCAGGCCTCGCCGCCGCCATTACGGCCGCACGTGCTGGCAAAAGCGTCTGCATCGTTGAGTGCGATGTCGCCTGCGGCCTTAAGCTCCTTGCGACCGGTAACGGCCGTTGCAACCTCTCCAACGAATCGATTGATCCTCAGCGGTATAACCACCCCGCATTCGTCGAATCTGTCATGAGGACCCAGCCCGAACAAGAGCTTATGGGTTTCTTCTCCTCGCTGGGCATCATGACAACCTCCGAGGAAGGCCGGCTGTACCCGCGCTCCCTTCGCGCCGAATCGGTGCGCGACGCGCTTCTCAACGTTTGCGACCGCCTAGGTATCACCTTAATCTGCGGAGCCAATATTGCCACGGCGCGCAAAGATCCCGAAGGCTGGGCACTCCAAATAAACCGTCCAGCGCGGGCGCTCAAGGCAAAAAAGCACGACGACCGAAAATCGGAGCTCCGCTCGCTTCGGAAGGCACTCGCCGATGTCCCTCGCAAGAACGAAGCCCTGCAGGCACATGCCGTAATTATCGCCACGGGCGGCAACCCCACCGGTATCGCCGATACGTTTGGCCTCCCCCTCACCTCGCTGCGCCCCATCCTCTGCCCCGTATCGGCAACGGTCGTTGGCGATCGGGCGGCACTCAAGACGTTGGATGGTCTGCGCGTCCGCGCCCGCTTGACGCTCACCCGTAACCATAGTGAGCTCTGGCACGAAGACGGTGAAGTACTGTTTCGAGCCTTCGGCATCTCGGGCGTCGCTGTCTTCAACCTCTCCCGTCGTATCCAGCGCGGCGATACGATCCTGCTCGACGTTTTCCCCGACCTCTCCAAAGACGAGCTGCTCGATATGCTCAACCGGCGCGTTGAGCTGCTCGGCGGCTTTTCGCCCCGCGATCCCCGTTGGCTCGACGGCATGCTCGCCCCGCAACTCTCCCGCGTCGTCTGCACGACGTTCGAGCAGTGCCATCCAGGCTCCAACGATGTCATCCATCTGGTCTCAATCCTCAAACACTTTAAGCTGCTCGTCGAGGGAACAGCCGAGGAGCGCTCGGCGCAGGTCACGCGTGGTGGCGTATCTGTCGAGAGCATCTCAATACCCAGTCTACGCGCGCGCAGCGCTGTCGACGCCCCGCTTTACATCTGCGGCGAAGCGCTCGACATCGACGCCGATTGCGGAGGCTTTAACCTTGCGTGGGCCTGGCTCTCGGGCATTCGCGCCGCAAGCAGCCTGTAGCCGCGCAGTCTATAATCAAAAACGCATTCGGGCCGTCTGGGATACCGGACGGCCTCTTTCTTGCCTCTAAGGAGACCTCGATGATCGAAATCACCCAAGTCAACGCGTCGCTCGATGAAGCCGGCGATGAAAATGCCTGCCTCATTGTTGGCAAGCGAGTCGCCAAGCGCGTCCTACGTTGCAAGGACTCCGAGATCAAGTCCATCGAGCTCCACCGCAAGTCAATCGACGCTCGCAAAAAACGAGACGTCCATTTTATCCTGAGCTTTCGTGTTGAGCTGACCAGTCCCCACCTCGAGCGAGAGGCGGTCGACAGCGTTTCCGAACGTGACCGCTCGCACGTACGCGCGATAGATGACGATGAGCCCTCATTCCCCTCCCCCGTCTCCGACGCACCTCAAGAATGCCCTGTCGTTGTCGGCGCCGGATGCGCCGGCCTTTTCGCCGCACTCACCCTTGCCGAAGCAGGTCTTAAGCCCTTGCTCATCGAGCGCGGCGACCCGGCATTTCGCCGCTCGCATGCGATCGACCTCTTTCTAAAGGAGCGCATCCTCGACCCCGAGAGTAATATCCAGTTTGGTCTGGGCGGCGCGGGGACCTTCTCGGACGGCAAGCTCAATACAGGAACAAAAAATCCCGCCCATCGCCTTATCCTCGAAACCTTCGTCGAGGCGGGTGCGCCCCGCGATATTCTGTGGGATGCCAAGCCGCACATTGGCTCCGACATCCTTCCCACGGTTGTCACCGCTATATCCCAGCGCATCGAGCAGCTCGGAGGTGTCGTCCGTTATCGAACAAAGCTCGTCGACATTCACATCGACGCGTCTGGCGCCATTACCGGTATTGATGTCCAATCGTCCCAAGACGCCGCTTGCGAGCCAATCGAGACAAAGCACCTCATCCTCGCCTGCGGGCATTCTGCTCGCGATATTTTTGAGCTCCTTAAGGACCACAACGTGGCCCTCGCACAAAAGACCTTTGCCATGGGCGTTCGCATCGAGCATCCGCAACGCGACATCGACCGAGCCCAATATGGAGCCTCGGCGGGACATCCAGCGCTCGGGGCGGCCCCTTACAAACTTGTTGCCCATCTTCCCAACGGCCGCA
This sequence comes from uncultured Collinsella sp., assembly GCA_900552185.1. Lineage (GTDB taxonomy): Bacteria > Actinomycetota > Coriobacteriia > Coriobacteriales > Coriobacteriaceae > Collinsella. The sequence goes on from URYT01000077.1 coordinate 8,204, forward strand.
GCGTGTTCTCGTTTTGCATGTGCCCCGGCGGACAGGTTGTCGCCGCCTCTTCCGAGCAGG
>URYT01000078.1 GCA_900552185.1 uncultured Collinsella sp.
GGGCGGCAACAGCGTTCGCAGCATCGCCGGCACCCGCGGCGCCCTCCCCCGCGGCAGCAGCGGCAGCAGCCTTCTCGGCCGCAGCCTTGCGCGCCTTGGCCTCTGCGGCGGCACGGACCTTCATGGCCTTCTCGCGCGCGGCCTTCACCTCGGGCGTGATAACGCTCATGGGCTCGGCCGTTGAGACCTGGTAGAAAAAGCCCTTAAAGTCGATCTGCATGTCGGTGATGGCAAGCCCAAACAGATCGTGTGCCTCGTTCTCAAACGGGAACACCGCCGGATAGTACGAGCTGATGGACGGAATCTCCTGGTACTGGTCGATGCCCTCGACCACCAGGTTCTCGATCGCATAGCTACCATCCTGAGCGATCTGCTCCTGTGCAGCACGAACGTTGATAAACGTATAGACCAGGCGATACGTGCCGTCGTCGACGTTGCGCTCGGCGTGCATTTGCACAAAGCGCGCGCCGACGCCCTTGAGCGCCTGGACATGCGACAGGAGCTCGTCGATCCCGACGGTGGTATAGATAGCCTTCTGCATTACTCAGCCTCCTTTGCAGCGGCGGGCGCGGCGGGCTTCCCGGCAGGCGCGCCACCGGCACCGTCAGCCCCGGCCCCCGCGGCCACAAACCCGTCCTCGCCCAACTCAACGCCACCGTCCCAGGTAGCGGCGCCGCCCACGGTGAGCGGGTCGCCGCCGGCGCGCATCACGGCCTCCTTCTGGTCCAGGATGCCGCACGCCTCCACGATGGCATCGATCACGGTCTCGGGGCGAATGGCGCACCCGGGCGCGTACACGTCCACGGGAATCGCGCGGTCCACGCCGCCGATTACGTTGTAGGCATCGCGGAATACGCCGCCCGAGCACGCGCAGATGCCGCACGCCACCACGCACTTGGGCTCGAGCATCTGGTTGTAGATCTGGCGCACGACGGGCAGGTTCTGGGCATTGACCGACCCCGTCACCAAAAAGATGTCCGCATGCTTGGGGTTGCCGGTGTTGACCACGCCAAAGCGCTCCGCATCGAACAGTGGCGTGAGCGAGGCCAGCACCTCGATATCGCATCCGTTGCAGCTCGAGCCGTCGTAATGAATAACCCACGGCGAGCGCGACATTTTATGATCCATGGATGCCGCCTCCTAAATAAACACGTCGACGAGGATGGGCATAAGGTTGAGCAGGCCAAACACCAGCGCCACGCCCCATCCGAGCTTAAAGCAGCTGCGCCAGGTGCTGCGCGCGAAGGTGTTGTCGATCAGCACCTCGACAAAGTACGTCGCAGCCATCACGACCAGGGCGACCACCCAGCTCACCGGGTTGTCCCAGACAAAGAACATGCCCACCCACATCAAAAACAGCACGGTCTCGCACCAGTGCATAAGGGTCATCTTGGCCAGCGTGCCGCCGCTCATCTCGGTGGCAACGCCCTGGACGATCTCCTGATGCGCGTGATGCGAGTACGAAAGGTCAAACGGCGACTTGCGCAGCTTGATGGTGAGCACCGCGAGCAGCGCGAGGAAAATGGGCGCGCTGTACACGATGATGGGGGCCGACTGCCCCGTCACGGCGATGGAATCGAAGCTATCGGTGGCAAGGTACAGACCCACGCTCATCAGCAGAACGGCGGGCTCGTAACTCATAACCTGCAGCAGCTCGCGGTCGGCGCCAACCTGGGCAAACGGGCTTTGCGTCGAGGCGGACGCCAACACCACAAAGATCGCGGCGAGCGTCACCATAAAGGCGCACAACAGCGTGTTGGAACCCGACACAAAGATGCCGCCGCCCACCACGGTAAAGATGAGCGCGCACGCCATGTAGGTATCGTCCATGGTGTTTACGCTGGCGGGGGCCTTGCGCAGCAGCTTGGCAACGTCGTAGAAGGGCTGCAGCAAGCGCGGGCCCACGCGGCCCTGCATGCGAGCGGACAGCTTGCGGTCGATGCCGTCGATCAGGCCGCCCACAAGCGGCGCAATCAGGGCAAATGCCACGGTGCCTATAAAGATGCCCACGACGCCCGAACCTTCAAAATACTTGCCACGCAGCACCGAGGGCGCGCTCATGGCAAGCCGCTCGGGCCCAATCCACGCGCAACACAGCAGCGCAAACAAAATAATACTGCAGCACACGACGCTACCCGCGGGGCCAATACGCTTCTCGCCAAGGGCGTCCTCCGAGTACCAATTGCGCTTTTCGGCCTTCACCTCGTGTCCCATCGAGCCGCGGAAATGGCGATATTTGTCGGTTCCCACGCCCGAAAGGTACACGTTGACGTGCGGCTTATTGCTCACGCGGAACGACGTCAGCAGCACCACGGCGATAAACGCCACGATAACCACCATCAGATACATGGCGTCCTTGCCAATAACGTACGGCACGCGGCCAAACACCATGGCCAAGTAAGGCGACACCAGGCCGCTCGAGATAACCGGGAACGCCACGCAGCACAGAATAAGCAGCGCGGCGATGGTGTTGAGGGCCATCCATTCGGTCTTATGGACATTGACCTCAACGTTTTGAGCCGTGGGGTCGACGCCCGAAAGCTTGGCAAGCCACTTGCCCCAGAAGAAGAACGTCGCGGCCGAGCCAAAGGCAAGCACCATGATCATGAGCACGTTGCCGGTCTGCGCGAACGCCACCAGGGCGCCCCACTTGGACACGAGCATGCCAAACGGCGCCACAAACATGCCCATGATGCCCAGCATCATCAGGCGCGTCAGGTGCGGCATGCGGCTGAACATACCGTCCATGTCCTCGATATCGCGGCTGCCGATATGATGCTCGGCCGTGCCCACGCACAGGAACAGCAGCGACTTGGCCACCGTGTGGAACAGGATCAGGAAGATGGCCGCCCATACGGCCTCGGGCGCGCCGACACCCAAGCAGGCACTAATGAGGCCCAAGTTGGAAATGGTGGAGTACGCGAGCACGCGTTTGGCGTTGCTCTGCGAGATGGCCATGAGGGCAGCGAGCAAAAACGTGATGGCACCCACACTCGTGACCATAAAGCCGGTCACAGGATAGATGGCATAGAGCGGGCTCAGCTTGACCATCAGGAACACGCCGGCTTTGACCATGGTTGACGAGTGCAGCAGGGCGCTCGTGGGCGTGGGGGCAACCATGGCACCCAACAGCCAAGTGTGGAACGGCATCTGTGCGGCCTTGGTGAGCGAGGCGAGCGACAACAGGATGACCGGCATGACCAGCAGCGCGGACTGCGCGGTTCCGGCGCCGGAAAGCTCAATCATGCCCGAGATGGTCAGCGGCATGCCGTTCACGTGCAGGTACATGAGTCCGGCCAAAAACGCGATGCCGCCCAGCATGTTGAGGATGATCTGGGTAAAGGCGTTTTTAATGGCCTCGGGCGTGCGCGTGTAGCCAATCATAAGGAACGAGCACACGGTGGTGATTTCCCAGCCGCAGAACAGCCACTCAAGGTTGTCGCTCGTCACGATAACGAACATGGCCGAGAGGAACAGGAACATGAGCGCCAGGAACTGCGGGCGACGGTCGGGCGCGGTCTGCCCGCGCAGCGCGGCCTCGTGCTCGTCATGGGCCTGGAAGTCCTTCATATAACCCAAGGCATACACGCAGATTAGGCTGCCGACGATGCCGACGGCGAGCACCATGATCACGCTCATGTAGTCCAGGTAGAGCGGCGTTGCCGTGACGGCTTCGGCCGCGGGCAACGTCATGGCTGCAAAGGCGAGCGAGCCCACCAGCTGGACTATGCCGAGCACCGTGGTGAGCGCGTTCCTATATTTGTACGCGTTGTACAGGATTACGGCGCACAGGATGACGTCGATGACGGAGCTGATGATCGAGAGCACATGCGAGGTGCCGGGGGCAACCTCAAAGCTCTGCGGACCCGTGCCAAAAAACATGACGGCGACTACAACTGTCACCGCCATAATAATGCCGGAGCCTACAAGCCCCACCGCATCGCGGGCGCGGTCACCGCGCGCGAGCAGCATGCCCAGCGCCGGTACCAGCGGAAACAGGGTAAGGAAATACAGTAGCGTCATACCATCACTCCCCCGTGCAAAAACGCTGCAATTGTTTAACGTTATAGCTCAATTGAGGAGTAGCGGCGGCAGGTTTTCGGTCAACTGGGGAGTTTTAGGCGTACGAGGCAAGGAGCCTGTCCGCATTGGAGTAGAGGGGCGGCAAGAAAAATGCGCCCCTGTGGGCGCACCATCCCGTTTGCTATTCCGCCTTTTTAACGCGCGGCTTATCGACCAGTGCGGACTCACCGCTCTCGCGGTACTGACGGCACCAAGCCTTGACCGAAGACTCGCTGGGAATCTTGTGCTTGATCATGGCCTCGCGAACCGTCAAGCCGTTTTCCAGACGGTCCTTAACCACAGCGAGCTTTACGTCGTACGAATAGGTGTGATGATGCGAACCGGCATTGAGAACGGCGTCGGCACCGCCCACGGCATACGCGCGGGCCCACTGACGAGCCGTGGCCTGGGGAATGCCAAGCTCCGCAGCGAGGGCACGATGACCGACCCCCTCTTGGAGGATCTCGACGGCGCGCTGCCTAACCTCGGGCGCATGCGTGCGAGTCCTAGTTGCTTCCGACATACCTGCCACTTCTTAGCCTTAACCGTTAATCTGCTTTCTTACGTGCAAGTTAGATAGTAGCATTTTACTGTTTGCTCAAAGCAGTTAATTAAAATAGACGCGGCGTTATCTGGGCATTTGGCACCAAATTACGACATTTCTTTATCGATTATTTACGCTGGTAGCTGACTCGCAGCTAATCGTCATTCGCTTGTCAACAAAATTGGCATCTCTTTATGTCCTTTGGTATAGAAGATATAGTTATTAACCCCTCCCCCAATAATTTTGAGTAATCTGCAAGGCAGTAGACGTCCTCACTCCTCATGATTACCGCGCATTGCCATCCACCGGAGCAAAACAAAAGGGCGGGACCTGCTGCGCTTGCAGGCCCCGCACCGATTGACACCCGACGGGACGCAGTCGGGCGAGGCGGATCCGTGCTACCGCCCCGCCTGGCCGCGATGCTCAACTACAGCTCGTTGGCCGCGTGATACGCCGTGCGGATGGCGCTCGCAATGTCGGCGGTGCGCTCGCCCGAGCAGTCGCCCACGCAGGTCACGGGCACCGTCACGCCGTCCAGGTCAAACGCGTTGGCCTTGGAGCCCACGGCCATCACCACGTAATCGCAGGCGATATTTACCGGCTCCTCGGCGCCGTCCTCGGTGGTGCGCACGGCCTCCACGCCCTCGTCGGTAATGGCGGTCAGGCGGGTCTTCACGTGCTGCTCCACGTTGTGCTCGGCAAAGTCGCTCATAATCAGCGGCAGAATGGTCTCGGACTCGCCCGCGGCAATCTTGTCGAGCATCTCCACGATCGCCACCTCGCAGCCGTGCTGCAGCAGGTACTCGGCAGTCTCGGTGCCCACCAGGCCGCCGCCAATGACGGCGACGCGGCCCGTAAGCTCCACCTTGCCGGCCAGCACGTCCCAGCTCGAGACGACCTTGTCCGAGTCGGCACCCGGAACGGGGATGACCACGTCGTGCGCGCCCACGGCCACAATCGCGGCATCGGCGGCGTTGAGGTCCTCTGCCGTAGCGACGTGGCTGAGCTCAACCTTCACGCCCAGGCCAGGCAGAATCTTCTCGTAGTACTCGACCGAGCGCATGATCTCGTCCTTGCGCGGAGGCGCAGCCGCCAGCACAATCTGGCCGCCCAGATGATCGCTCGCCTCGTAGACGGTCACGTCGTAGCCGCGCTTGGCCGCCACGCGCGCGGCCTCCAGGCCGGCGATGCCGCCGCCCACCACGGCGACCTTCTTGTCGCCCTCGCCCGGCTTGATGGCGATGGTCGCCTCGTCGCCGTTCTCGGCATTGAGCACGCACGAAATGTACTTGCGGTTTTGAATCGCATCGACGCAACCCTTGTTGCAGTTGAGGCACTCGCGGATGGGCTCGCCCGTGGCGGCCTTCAGCGCAATGTCGGGGTCGCACATGAGCGAGCGGCCGTAGGCGATGATGTCGGCGGCGCCGTCTTCCAGAATCTTCTCGCCGGCCTCGACCGAGACCACGCGGCCGACGGTTGCCACCGGCACGGAGACCAGGGCCTTGACGCGCTCGGCCACGGGCAGCGTCCAGTTGTAGGGCATGGCACCCATGGGCGGAATGGTGTCGCCCATGTTGCCGGTGTGGTTGGCCTGCGCGACCTGGATCATATCGATGCCCGCGCCCTCGAGCAGCTTGGCGAACTCGCAGGCCTCGTCGGGCTGCAGGCCGCCCTTGCCGCGCGGCGTGCCGTCGGGGTTCTCCATGATCACGGGGAGCTTGTACTCCACCATCAGCTGCGGCGCGGCTTCCTTAATGGCAGCGACGACCTCGAGCGCATAGCGGACGCGGTTCTCGAACGAGCCACCGTACTCGTCGGTGCGCTGGTTGAGGATCGCGGAGCACAGCGAACCCACCAGACGGTCGCCGTGGACCTCGATGGCGTCGATGCCGGCCTGCTGCGCGCGGGCGGCCGAGGCAGCGATGGCCTCCTTGATCTGGGTGAGCTGATCCACGCTGGCCTCGTTCACAAAGTGCTGCATGTCGTGGTGCAGCTTGGCGTAGGCCTGATTGCGGATCTCGTTGGACTCGGCCATCTTGGCGGCAAAGGCCTCCTCGTCGCCGGCGGCCTTGGCCTCCTGCGCGGCCTTGGCGGCGGCCATGGAACCCATGACCATGCGGCCGACACCGGGCACGTCGTACTCGGGGTGGAACAGCTGCAGCGCGACCTTGGCGCCGTGCTTGTGGACGGCATCGGCCAGGGCCTTAAACGTGGGGATTTGGGCGTCGGTCGCCAGCTTGGGCGTGGGGCTTGCGGTCATGACGGGAGCAACGTCGCCGATGACGATGTAGCTCACGCCGCCACGGGCCAAGCGCTCGTAAAAAGCCAGGCTGCGCTCGCCAATGGAGCCATCGCGCTCCTCGTAGCCGGTGGTCAGCGGCGGGAACATAATGCGGTTCTTGAGCTCAAGAGGGCCAACCGTAATGGGCTGGAGCAGCTTGGATGCAGGTGTGGTCATGAACATTCCTCTCTTGTAGGCGCGGCGGCGATGTTGCCGCGTAGTTGTCTAGAGGATATAGCATGGGGGCACAGCGGCACAACGGAAATCGGCGAATATCAGGTGGCAGCAGGTGGATGGGACGGGACGGCCCGTCAGTTTGTCTCGATCTGTAACAGTTACGCGGCAAAACTGGGTCTTACTGTTACAGATCGAGACATTCCTCTCACCTCATCCTCAACAATCTAGATCTGTAACATCTAGACCCATTTTTGACCCCTACCTGTTACAGATCGAGACAAACGGGACCCGCCCGCTATAAAATCTCAATCTATAACAACAACTCGGCAAAATCCGTCCCTCGTGTTACAGATTTAGACAAACACGACCCAACCCACCGGTATATCTCGATCTGTAACACCTAGCCGCCCAAATCGGGTCTAGATGTTACAGATCGAGATTTTGTTTGAGAGGCCGAGAATTGGACCGAAAACACGGTCCCGAAATAACAAAAAAGCTCGCCGGCTAGGCCGACGAGCTGCAAGTTCTTGGTCGCGGGGGCAGGATTTGAACCTACGACCTCCGGGTTATGAGCCCGGCGAGCTACCAGACTGCTCCACCCCGCAATGTCTGGGCGCCTCATGTGCGCAAGAAAGAATATTACGTGGGAGTTCGGTAAACGGCAAGGAAAATCTCGTAGAGCATAATTCCTTCATATTTAAACCCCTCAGCCCATATCACTGTAACCGAATCGCAGCCGAGCGCCGTCGACGGCACGTATACAATGGTGCGCGTCCTTTTATGCCAACACCGGGAGTAGACATGCTGCTCGCTATCGATATGGGAAACACGCAGACGGCCATGGGTCTGTTTGACGGAAACGAGCTGGTGCAGTCGTGGCGCATGCCCACCGACCGCTCCTATACCGCCGACGAGATCCATGTGCGCCTGATGGGTTTCTTTAAGATGTACGGCCTTTCGCTCGACGCGGTCGACGCAATCGCCTTTGCGGGCGTGGTGCCGCAGCTCTCGCGCGAGTGGCACGCCGTGGCCGACCGCATTGCCGCGGACGCCATCGTCATCGGGCCGCAGACGGCCGCCGTAACCAAGCTGCGGGCGGCGCGCCCCCAGGCCGTTGGTGCCGACCGCATCGCCAACGCCGTCGCTGCCGAGACCT
>URYT01000079.1 GCA_900552185.1 uncultured Collinsella sp.
CCGAGTCGGCGGGCCTGTCGCTGTATCAGTACCTGGGTGGCGTCAACGCCCACCTGCTGCCCACGCCCATGATGAACATCCTCAACGGCGGCGTGCATGCCGACAATAACGTTGACTTCCAGGAGTTCATGATTATGCCGGTGGGTGCCCCGAGCTTTGCCGAGGGCCTGCGTTGGTGCGCTGAGGTCTACCACACCCTCAAGGGTGTGCTGCACGAGGCGGGCCTGGGCGGCGGCGTGGGCGACGAGGGCGGCTTTGCGCCCAACCTCAAGACCAACGCCGAGCCGTTCGAGTACATCACCAAGGCCGTGGAGAAGGCCGGCTTTACGCCCGGCGTCGACTTCATGTACGCCATGGATCCGGCCTCGACCGAGTTCTACAACGCCGAGACCGGTATGTACGAGCTTAAGGGCGAGGGCGTTGAGTACACGAGCGCCCAGATGGTCGATTACTGGGAGAAGCTCGTCGACACCTATCCCATCATCTCCATCGAGGACGGCATGGCCGAGGAGGACTGGGACGGCTGGGTTGAGCTCACTCGTCGCATTGGCAACAAGGTGCAGCTGGTGGGCGACGACCTGTTCGTCACCAACACCGAGCGCCTCAAGAAGGGCATCGAGCTGGGCGCCGCCAACGCGATCCTGGTCAAGGTCAACCAGATTGGCACGCTCACCGAGTCGCTCGAGGCTATCGAGACCGCCAAGGAGGCGGGTTACGCTTGCATCGTGAGCCACCGCTCCGGCGAGACCGAGGACTCCACGATCGCCGACCTGGTCGTGGGCGTCAACGCCGGTCAGATCAAGTCGGGCGCCCCGTGCCGCAGCGACCGTATCGCCAAGTACAACCAGCTCATCCGCATCGAAGATGAGCTCGAGGACAGCGCGCGCTACGCCGGCAGGTCTGCGTTCTACAACATTCGCTAAACAAGTGGTGCTCGCGGGGGGGGGCGGGGTTGACTCGGCTCCGCTCCACTTCTGATGGCTGCCATTGGGCGCTGGGCCGTGTGGCTCAGCGCCTTTTTTATGTCGAGCAAAGGCTGGCGAAGGAGGTGCGGGCGCTCGTGCTATAACTAAAGGACTTAGCGCAAACAAACCTCAACCGCACAAGGCGCACATGGATCAGATTTACGACAACAGGTATTATTCCGCCGGTTCGCACGAACCGTCGTCTCGTCGTGCACGTACGGTGCAACTCGGTGGGTCCGGCTACACTGGTGCTGACCGCCCCGCGCAACGTCCGACAAACACCTCGCGTCCCCGTGCTCAAATGGATACGTCGGCGGACCGCCCGCCACGTTCGGCGCGCGCGACGCATGCTTCGCGTACGCAGCGCCCCTCGGCTCAAGCGCACGAAAAGTCGACCAGGCCCTCGAACCGTCTTTTGGGCTCGGACTTCATGCACTACGCCAACGATAACGCGGTGGTCAAGGCAATCTACGACTTTACCCATGGGCCCCAGCGCGGGCTGTTTGTTGGCATTGTCGTCGCCCTGGTACTCGTGAGCCTGTACTTTCCCGTTCGCGACCTCTACGTTGCCAAACGCTCGAGCGATATCTTGGCCAAACAGGTCGAGATTCGCCAACAGTACAACGACGAGCTGCAAAAAAGCGTCGACAAGTTGCTCTCGGAGCAGGGTATCAAGGATGCGGCATCCGAGGATCTGGGCCTGGTGATGCCCGGCGAGAAGAGGATTGAAGTACAGGGTCTGGACGAGGATTCGGATTCGTCGTCGAGCAAAAAGTCCTCAAACGCCAAGAAGGCCAGCGAAGTGGCCAAGGAGATTGAGGAAGTCGGCAAGGACGCGCCGTGGTACATTCAGACACTCGACATGCTGTTTGGTTTTAACGGCGTCGAAGGTCAGACAGTCGCGTCCAGCGGCAAGTAGCGCCCAGAGGGGAGCCCGCAATGGCAGATTGCAAACGATATAAGGTGGCGGCGATCGACCTGGGAACGGTGTCGTCGCGACTGGTGCTGGCGCAGGTCGAGGCCGGGGCGATCGTGGAATCGTCCAAGCATACCGAGATTACCGATTTGGGCGAAGGCGTCGACGCGACGGGGCGCTTTTGCGAGGCGGCGGTCGAGCGCGTGCTCGCCGCATGCCGCATGTTTGTGGACGAGGCGCGTGCTTTTGGGGCCGTGTGCATCTGCACCATGTGCACGAGTGCCGCGCGCGATGCGTCCAATGCCGCGCTGCTGCTAGACGGCCTGCGCGATCTGGGGCTTGAGCCACAGGTGATTCCGGGTGAGGTCGAGGCGCGCCTGACATTTTTTGGCGTGGCACACGACATTGCCGGCGAGCGCATCATTGTTGCCGATTCGGGCGGCGGATCCACGGAGCTCGCGACGGGCGTCTATGCACCGGAGTGCGGCGCCTTTGCGCTGGAGGGAACGCGCTCGCTGGACATCGGTTGTCGCCGCGTGACCGAGCGGTTTTTCTCGACACTGCCGCCAACGGACAGTGAGCTTGCCGCCGCTGCCGCGTGGGCAGGCGAGCAGTTCGCTGCCTATTTTGAGGGCCTGCCGAGCAATTTTGAGCGCGCTGAGCGCTTGGTCGCGGTGGGTGGCACCGTCACCACGCTCGTGGCGCTGGTACACGAGCTGGAGCCGTATGATTCGAGCTTTGTGCACCTGCGCGAGCTTTCGCTGGATCAGGTCTCGGCCGCTATCGAGCGTATGTCTGCGCTGGATGTTGCAGGCATTGCCGCACTGCCAGGCGTGCAGGCCAAACGCGCGGGCGTGATCTTGGCCGGTGCCGTGGTAATTCGCGAGCTCATGCGCGCCGGTGGCTACGGGGCGCTTACCGTGAGTGAGAACAGCCTGCTCGCCGGTATGGCCGCCACCATCAACGAGGTTCTCGACGGCGCGACCCCCACCATCGCCTGGACCCCCACTCTCAGCACCCTTTAACCATCCCCTCATAAGTTGCGGTGAAATACGGACTAAAATCGCCCTTTCGGGCACCAAGCAGTCCCTATTCCACCGCAACTCAACAGCCGGCACCTGGGGACGTTCCTTTTCTGCCGGCACCTGGGGACAGTCCTTGCGGGGCGTCCCCACAGCGCCTATGCCAGCTTGTCGATTTGCCCAATCTCCCAAAGCGGAATATTGACGAGTGTGCTCTCGTCTCTATACGCCGCCAGGGAGCTTCTCACGCAACGTCCGAGTTTGAATTTTTCGCAGGCTATTTTCAGTCTCTTCGCTTTAAGGTTCTCTGCCGCCTTGACCTCAAGCGGAAGCACGGTTCCCGCATGGTCGATGGCAAAGTCGGTTTCGGCATTGCCAGAGGTAGAGGACCAATACGCGGGAGTTTTGTTCTGGAGCAAAAGCTCCTCCGCGACATATTGTTCGGTCAGCGAACCTTTGAACTCAGTAAAAACAGCGGATCCGTTAAGAACGATGGCCGGAGAGAGGCCGGAGAGCGCTCCGAGGATGCCGGTGTCGATGCAGAACAGTTTGAAGCCCGAGAGGTCTTCGTAGCTCGAGAGCGGCGCCTTGAGAGCGGAAACACGTGGCACCTTATGAACGATTCCGTAGTCCATGAGCCACTGGAGGCTTTCCTCGAAATCGCGTGCGCGCGCCCCGGGGCGAAGGGCCCCGTAGACAAACTTCTTGTTCTCCTTGGCAAGCTGCCCGGGAAGGGATTTCCAAACCAGCCTCATGCGCTCTACGATGCGGGCGGGTGCATGTTTGCCAAAATCGGATTCGTAAGCCTCGATGATTTGCTGCTGAAGCCTTCGGGCTTCGATGAAGTCGCGTGTCTCGGCGAAAGCGGAGACAACTTCGGGCATACCGCCGACAACAAGGTATTCCTTGAGCAGGTGCTCGAGCTTTTCGGTAACGTTTGCTAGAAGGTTCATGTCTGCGGCAAGGATGGCGTCGGCGAGCGGGTTGCCGTCGACGGCACGAACGAACTCGGCAAACCCCATGGGACGCATGGTGAGCTGGTCAATTTTGCCGACGGGAAATGACTCGTTTTCGCGTCGGAGCGCGAGGCCCATATAGGAACCGGCTGCCACGATGTGGTATTCGGGTGCAAGCTCGTTGAAGTACTTGAGCGAGGTGATCCCGCGTGGTGCCTCTTGGATCTCGTCGAAGATGATGAGCGTGTCTGCCGGCGTTACGGTTTGGCCACGTAGGAGTTCTATCTGGGAGATGATGCGCTTGGGATCGAGGTCCCCATTGAACAGCGAGCGTGCGTTCGGCTCGAGCATAAAGTCAAAACGAATGGCGTTTTGATACTGCTGGCTTGCAAACTCGTTAAGAAGCCAAGTCTTACCTGTCTGGCGGGCCCCCTTAAGCAAGAGGGGTTTGCGATTCGCTCTTGATTTCCAAGCGATAAGTTCACTCATAAGCTGTCGCTGCATATTGCCTCCCAACCCTTTCGGATAGTATAAGGCCATATGCGCATTTCCCTTGGAAAATGTGCGAGACAACCACATATTTCAATCGAAAAATGTGGGATACAAACACGTTTTTCCATCGAAAAATGTGCGAGTATCAACCTAAGCTGCGGTGAAATAGTTCCTAAATAGGCTGGTAAACGGCATAAACAAGAACTATTCCACCGCAACTCACCATCTGTACTGGCATCTAAAGAAACGAACCCGCATCCCCGGGGGACACGGGCTCGTAAACAATACGTGGTAGGGGCGGTGGGACTCGAACCCACAATCCTTGCGGCGAGAGATTTTAAGTCTCCTGCGTATGCCAATTCCGCCACGCCCCCGTAAGTCTAGAAGTCTAGCACAAGCCGTCCGCTACGCGTTGACGGCCATCGAGTGCTGGCCCGACTTTTCCAAGTACTCGGCAAACTTGGCCTCGTCGCCCTTGTTCTTGTACTGCAGGGCCAGCAGGTATTCCAGGCGGCAGCGCTTGACCGGGTCGTCACCGGCTTCCTTGAGCATGCGCTCCAGCTCGGGAATGTCGTTGTGGCGCTTGAGGATCATCGTGTCGTACATCAGCTGGCATTCGTGTGCGACCGCCTCGGCCTGACCGCCCTCAAAGCCCCTGATCTCGTGCAAAAGCTCCTTGGACTTTTCGCGGTTCTCCTGGCCAACGTAGTAGTTAAAGGCCTTGATCACCAGGTCGACGCGCTGCATCTTGGGTAGGTTGAGGCTCAGCAGCAGGTCGAACATCTCGTCGGCGCGCTCGTGGTCCTCGCGCAGCAGATAGGAGTTCAGGCGCAGGTAGTCGCGGTTGTAGCGCGGATACAACATGCTGGTGAGTTTGCCGTCGAGCAAACGATCGAACTCGTTCCACTGTTTGGCAGCCATAAGCTGTTGCAGGCGCTTAAACGTGGTACGTTTTTTGACGCTAAGGAATACCGACACGGCGATACAGATGACGACGACGGTGGTCCAGAGGGCGCGGGAATCGGGCATATTAAGGTCCTTAGTCGCTCATAAGGCGAGTGGTATGACAACACGTACTAGATGTATTATACGCAGCGCGCAAGCAAACTGGCATAAAAGCGCATCGAGGCCGAGTGCCATCGCTCGCTGCGGTACACTTAGCAAAAGTAAACCATGAAGGGAGACATCACCTATGAAGAAAATCGTTTTGGCTTGCGGCGCTGGCGCTGCCACTTCCACGCTTGTTGCCCAGAAGGTCGCCACCCTGCTCGACGCCAACGGTTACGCCGACAAGTACGAAATCGTGCAGTGCGCCATCTCCGAGGCCAAGGATACTTGCGACGAGGGCGCCGACCTGCTGATCGCCACTACCGTTGCCCCCGAGGGCCTCACCTGCCCGTACGTGAGCGGCGTGCCCTTCATGACCGGCATGAACCGCGTCGCTGCCGAGAAGGCCGTTCTTGACGTCATGGCTCAGTAGGCGCTGACTGTATGAGTGAGCAGAATGCCAACCCGGTAGAGCTCTTTGGCATGCGCGTTGCCCACGTGGGCATCAACGCCACCGACCCGGCCGATGCCCTGGAGATCGCGGAACTGTTCTCGACGATGATGGGCCTGCCCGTCATCGAGACCCCGGTTTCGTACTTCAATGATTCGCTGGTCGAGGTCATGAAGCAGAATGGTCGTGGCGCCAAGGGCCACATTGGCTTTGCCGTCAACGACATCGATGCGGCCGAGAAGTGGTTTGCCGAGCGCGGACTCGAGGTCAACGAGGAGTCGCGCGTGCTGCTGCCCGACGGCGGCACCAAGCTCGTGTACTTTAAGCGCGAGTTCGCCGGCTTTGCCGTGCACCTGTGCCGCGAGTAGCGCACAAGTTGCTATAGTTAGCAAAAAGGGATAGGGCCGCGTGGCCCTATCCCTTTTTTATGCCGAGGGGTCGACTTCTGCGACAGTCAAAAAACTGAAGTCTAATACTTTTCCGAGAAGTGAACGAGCAGAATCGGACCCCCGAAGCATCGACACTTTAAGGGTATCGTTTTCTGCGGTTTCGATACTAGAATCCTGCGATTTTGCCGACGAAAAATGTGGATGCTTCCGGGGTCCAAAAACAGACGTTCACTTCGCGGAAAAGTATTAGACCTCGATTCACGAGGGGGCTTCCTACCGCGGCAGGCGAATCGTAAAGCGGCTGCCGACGCCTTCGACCGAGGTCACGCCGATGACGCCGCCGTGGCTATCGACGATCCACTTGGCGATGGCGAGCCCCAGGCCCGAGCCCTGTGCGCCGGCATCGCGTGCGTTGTCAGCGCGGTAGAACCGCTCAAACGCGTGAGCTGCGGATTCCTGGTTCATGCCGATGCCCTCGTCCTCAACGCTTATGTCGATTGTGCCCGCGCCCGCATCCGGCGTTATGCCAAATGTGACGGTCGTTCCCGCGTCCGAATACTTGGCGGCGTTTTGCACGATCACGCGTAGCGCCTGCTTCACGAGTGCCACGTCGACGGGCGCGTCGCAGCGCGAATCGCTGACAAGCGCGGTGTCGTACGCCAGCCGATACGTGTGCGCGGTATCGATCATCTGCGATTCCTCGCATACCTCGCCGACCAGTGCGGCCAGGTTGGTATCCGCACGCCGCAGGACCGTGCGCCCGGCATCGCCGCGTGCCAAAAACAGCAGCTGCTCCACGAGCTCTTGCATGTGCTCGCTTTCGGCCTTGAGGGACGCGATGGATTCTGCCAGCACGTCCGGGTCGTCTTTGCCCCAGCGATCGAGCATGTTTACGTAACCCTGAATCACCGCGATGGGCGTGCGCAGCTCGTGGCTCGCATCGTTGACAAAGCGCATCTGTTGCAGTTTGGCCTCTTGCATCTGGCGCAGTAGGCGGTTGAGTGCAACCTCGATGCTTGCCAGGTCGGCGTCGCCGGTAGTGACGCTCGGCGAGTCGACGCTTGCGCGCTCGATGGCTTGCTCCAGTGTTTCCATCTTGCCGCCGGCGAGTTGCATGCGGCCGAGCTCGTCCACGCGCAGGGCCAGATCGTTGAGCGGCGCCATGGTGCGGCGCACGCGGCGGGCGCCGCCGAGCATGTTGAGCACGCTGATGACCTGCCAACCCACAACGACAAGGTAGAGAGGCCATAGCGTGACGAGGTCCTGCGCGAGGGGGAAAGTCTTGGTGGTACGCGCAAGCTCGACGGTATAGGTGAGCGTTGTCAGGTCCCAGCCGCGCGCGGGCGTCAGCGTCATGCCGCGAACGGTGGCGCTGGGGATCCATCCTGCGGTAAACGCGCCGTTGGGCAGCGTCTGGTTGTATCCATAGACGAGGATCGCCGCCACAATCACTACTAGCAGCAGGTCGAGCCAAACGTAGCTCATCAGGCGGCGCCACATATGGCTCCAGTTGATGGCGCGGGCGATGGAGGTGACGCGTTTGGCCTCGGCGTTACGCGCGGCAGACATAGCCCACCCCGCGCACGGTCTGGATGATGCGGGCGCCGCCGGCGTCCTCGATCTTGGCGCGTAGATGCGCGATGTGCACGTCGACGTTGTTGGTGTCGCCCATGTATTCGTAGCCCAGCGCTTCGTGCGCGATGCGTTCGCGCGTGAGCACGGTCTCGGCATGCGCCATAAGCAGGGCGAGGACATCGAACTCGCGGGCCGTGAGCGCAATGGGCGAGCCGCCGACCGTGACTTCGCGGCGGTCGGGGTCGAGCGCAACCGAGCCCACGGCGAGCGTGGCGGGGGAGAGCGAGGCGGAAACCTGGGTCGAGTCACTGACCGGGGGCATCGCAGTGGCGCCGACACCCGTGCCATTATCTACCCTACCCTCCTTATTTTTTATAAC
>URYT01000080.1 GCA_900552185.1 uncultured Collinsella sp.
CGCGGTCGTGTAGGCGCTATTTGTTAAGTGCGTGCGTTCGAGCTCGCGTGCTACAGCGAGTCGATAAAGCGCTGCTGGGCGGCGCGTCCTGCCTCGTCCCATTTAAAGACGCCGGCGTTGTCGAGCACGTGGCCAAACACCACGCCCACCTCCTCGTGCAGGATATCGATGGCGTTGTCTGCCGTAAGTTCATCGGCGCGGCGTGCAAAGACATCCTCGGCCCATGCGGCGTGGCTGCGGCAAAGGTCGTCGCCCTCGAGTGCGGCGCCAAGGTCGTAGCTTGCGTCGACCTTGGCGGCC
Organism: uncultured Collinsella sp.; assembly: GCA_900552185.1. Lineage (GTDB taxonomy): Bacteria > Actinomycetota > Coriobacteriia > Coriobacteriales > Coriobacteriaceae > Collinsella. The sequence continues at coordinate 301 of URYT01000080.1, forward strand.
AGCAGGTGCTCGCGGACGGCGCCGAGCTCGGGAACCAGGCGTGGCGGCAAAATGGCCAGGCCCATGACCTCGATCAGGCCGATGTTCTCCTTCTTAATGTGGTGGTACTCGGCATGCGGGTGGAATACGCCCAGCGGATGCTCGTCGGTCGTGATGTTGCAGCGAAGCGCCAGGTAGGCCTCGTAGATTTCGCCGCCGGCATTGCCGCGGGAGTCGACGCGGCGGATGACGGGCGTCACGGTGTTGTGCGCCACGCCATCGGCTGTGTGCGCGACGACGCCAACCGACTCATCGGTCCACTCGCGCCAGGCAAGGATAATCTTCTCGGCGGCGTCGAGCAGCTGGGCGCGGTCGGGCGAACGCAGTCGCAGCACCGAGAGCGGCCACTGCAACACGGTACCGCTGACCTGGTCAAAGCCGGGCACGCTAAACTGCGAGACCTCAGCGGCGTGCATCATGGGGAACTCGTGCGCGCCGCCCTGGAAGTGGTCGTGCGACAAGATCGAGCCGCCCACGATGGGCAGGTCGGCGTTGGAGCCAATAAAGTAGTGCGGGAACAGGTCCACAAAATCGAGCAGGCAGGTCAGACCCTTGCGGTCGACGTGCATCGGACGATGCTCCGAGCTCATAGCAATGCAGTGCTCGTTAAAGTACGCGTACGGGCTGTACTGGAAGCCCCAGCGCTCGCCATCGAGCTCAATGGGAATAACGCGCAGGTTCTGGCGAGCGGGGTGGGCACCGCCGTCGGCTGCGGCGGACCGTCCAGGGTAGCCTTCGTTTTCGATGCACAGCTGGCAGGCGGGGTACTTCTCTCCCGTGTTCTTTGCGGCACCTGCCGCGGCGATATCGCGCGGGTCCTTCTCAGGCTTGGACAGATTGATGGTGATCTCCAGGTCGCCCCAGTTGGTGGGGGTGCTCCATTTGATATTGCGCGCGATGGCGGCGCGGCGCACGTAGCCGGCGTCGCAGCACAGGCCGTAGAACCAGTCGGTCGCGGCGCGGGGCTCGTTGACGCCCATACGTCCGTTGAATTCCTCGTTTACAACCGAAGGCCTCGGCATCAGCACGCCCATGATGCGCATGGCGATGCGGTCGCGGCCCGATGCCGTGTCCTCGGCGGCACCGTTGACAACGGCGGCCTCGGAAAGCGCGGCAAGTGTGCCTTCAAGGTCAAAGTTGGGCAGGGTGTCGGGGTGCAAGAGCGAGAGTTTCTCGACCTGGAGCGCCCAGGCCATGTCGAGCGCCGGGCCCGTAGCGCCGATGCACTCGAGAATGGTGTTATACGCCCAGATGCGATCGTCCTGGCCGATCATCGATCGGTGGATAGCGTACTCGATCAGGTTCTGCGCGGCCTCGCGCACGTCAGTCATTACAGCCATGCCGCGTAAGCCCCCTTGTCAGAAATTGCGTAGTGGCGGGCAGAGCCCTCGCCCAGCCAGCCGTTCATCTTGGTGATAAAGGTGTCGACCAGGTCGAGCGGCACGAAGGCCTGGATGGTGCCACCAAAGCCGCCACCGTGAATACGAACGGCGCCACGGCCGTCGAGCACGTGCTCGGCCAGTGCCAGGGCATACATCGAGGGCTGCTCGGAGCCCAGCTTGGCAACGACATTCTGTAGGTACATGGCAGAGCTGGCGCCGGACTCGCGCGTCAGGACCAGGAACTGGTCGATGTCGCCGGCGTTCAGGGCAGCCCAGCGCTTGTCGACCAGGCCGTTTTCGTACCAGTAGTGAACGGCGCGCAGGCAGGCGCGGTCGCCCAGCTTGGCGCGCAGCTCGGGGAGCTTGGCGTCAAAGTCCGCCACGTTTACCTCGCACAGGCGTGCCTTGCCAAACTCGGCAGCGACGTCCTGCATCTCGCGCGGAACGGCGGCGTAGTCGTCGGTGGCGGCCACGTGGTCGGCACCGACCTTAACGAGCACGAGCGCATAACCGTGATCCTCAAAGTTGAGCTCGAGCTTCTGGGTTTTAGGCTGAGCCTGGTCCTCAAAGTCCATGTAGGCAAGGCCGCCCATGCACACAGCGGCCTGGTCCATCAGACCGCAGGGCTTGCCGTAATAGTTGTTCTCGGTGCGCTGGCTCATCTGGGCGAGCGCGACGGGCTCGATGGCGGGCGCGCCCCAGAGCGTCTCCATGGCACGACCGTACGCGGCCTCGACGGCGGCAGAGCTGGAAAGGCCGCCACCCGAGGGGACGGAGCAGGTGAAGGCGAAGTCGAAGCCGTGGGGCTCAACGCCAAGGGCTGCAATCTCGTGCGCCATGCCGCGGACGAGGCTTGCGGACGTGCCCTTCTCGGACTCCTGAACATCCAGCGTGTCGAGCGTGATCTCAAACGTAGGATAGCCCTCGTCGGCGACGCGAATCTTGTTGGAGTCGGTTGCCACGGCGATGCCGTCGACAGCGACATCGAGCGAGCCGGCGATAACGTGACCGCCTTCGTGATCGGTGTGATTACCACTGATCTCGGAACGCCCGGGCGCGTGCACGTAGAGCACCTGGCGGTCGCCGATGGGGCCAAACTCCTCCTCAAATAGCTTGGTGAGCGTGGCGAGTGTCTTTTCGTCGGGAGTGGTCATGGGAGTCCTTTCCTTGGCGCGCACGGGTGAGTTTTGCGTCGTTATGAGTACGTTAACAACTTGAAGCGGCATGAACCAAGTGTTCACGATACCGCACGTTACGGGCTATGTTAACGTACTCATAACACAACGCTTGTCACTTTTTGAGAATCTGGTAATCGGTAGAAATTCAGCCGTGAACGGTACTGCCGTATGGACTTATAAAGCAGAAGAGATGCAGATAGAAAAAGTAGAGTACGTTAACATGCGTCCGACGATAGCGGGCCTCGGCGCGGGATGTATTTCTGCCCGGGCCGGCATTCACGCTATTCAGATCTCGCAAGGGTGAAGGTGATCCTGTGGCAAGGCGCCCGTCCAACGATACAGGTACGCGTCCGGTTTCCATGGCCGACGTCGCCCGCGCTGCTGGCGTTTCGCAGCAGACGGTTTCGCGCGTCGCCAACGGCTTGCCCAACGTTAACGAGCAGACGCGCCAGCGCGTGCAGGCTGCTATGCAAGAGCTCGGCTTTCGTCCGAGTTATGCCGGTCGCTCGCTGCGCGACGGCCGTTATCATTCGGTCGGCCTATGCATCAACGATGTCACCAAGTTTGGCAACCTCTCAATGATCGACGGCATCGCCAGCGCTGCTCGCGAGCATAATTGCGCCATCACGCTGGTCGAGATGTCCAAGACCGAGGAGTTTTCGCTTGCCGAGGCCACGCGTCGTATGGCCGCATTGCCGGTGGACGGCATCATCATCGGCATGAGCCGCATGGCGCCCGATTTTGAGACGTTTGATCCACTGCCGGGCATTGGCACGGTCATCGTTACCATGTACGCGCACCCGCGCGTGACCACGGTCGACTCCGACCATTACGGCTGCTCGCTCTTGCTTATGGATCACCTGTTTGAGCTGGGGCACGAGCAGATTCGCTATATTGGCGGCCCGTCGTTCTCGGTCGACGAGCAATTTCGTCGCGCTGGCTGGCAGGATGCACTCGAGCGTAAACACATTCAGCCGCAGGCGCCGCTCGAGGGAGACTGGTCTGCCAACAGCGGTTACGAGGCCGGCAGATATCTGGCCGAGCACGACCGCACCATGACGGCGATTTACGCGGCAAACGACCAGATGGCAAATGGCGCGATTGCCGCGCTGCGCGATAGCGGTCTGCGCGTGCCCGAGGACGCGAGCGTGGTGGGTGTCGACGATTCGCTCGATGATTTTGTCGCGCATAACGAGCTTACGACCGTTCGATTCGACTTGCATCAACGTGGGCGCGAGGTGTTTGAGCATGCGGTTCCCGAGGCGGGTACGGCGGGCAAAACCGTTGCCATTCGTATTCCCGGCCAGCTCATTATTCGACATAGCACGGCGATACTGCGCGCATAGTTTGTGCAGGTCAACGGCAGTATATTCCGCCTCAATTACAATCGGTAAGGATGCTGACGGATAGCCGTGGCTATGAAGACGAGTGTTATGATAGACGGGCTCTTTTGTCTATCTAGGAGGCTTTGCCTGATGGAGATCACCAAGGATATCCGCTACATTGGCGTCAACGATCACGACATTGACCTGTTCGAGGGCCAGTACGACGTGTCCGAGAATGGTATGGCATACAACAGCTACGTTATCTTGGGCGACAAGATCGCCGTTGCCGATTCGGTTGACGCTGGCTTTGTCGACGAGTGGCTCGGCAACCTCGAGGCCGTGCTCGACGGCCGCACCCCCGACTACCTGGTCGTTCACCATATGGAGCCCGATCACTCCGCCGGTATCGCCGCCTTTATGGAGCGCTATCCCCAGGCGCAGATCGTGGCCAGCATGGGTGCCTTCCGCATGATGGTCAACTACTTTGGCACCGACTACCCCGAGCGCAAGATGGTCGTCAAAGATGGCGACGTGCTCGACCTGGGCGGCCACAGCCTAACGTTTGTCGGCGCCCCCAACGTGCACTGGCCCGAGGTGCTCTTCTCCTATGAGGCCACCGACAAGGTGCTCTTTAGTGCCGACGGCTTTGGCAAGTTTGGCGCCAACGACATCGAGGATCCCGAGGGCTGGGCTTGCGAGGCACGCCGCTACTACTTTGGCATCGTCGGTAAGTTCGGCAAGTTCGTGCAGGCCGTTCTCAAGAAGGCCGCCGACCTGGACATCCAGATCATCTGCCCGCTTCATGGTCCTGTTCTTAGCGAGAACCTGGGCTACTACCTCGACACCTATAACACCTGGTCGAGCTATCAGCCCGAGGACGAGGGCATTACCATTGCCTACGCGAGCGTCTACGGCCACCTGAAGGCTGCCGTCGAGGAGCTTGCATCTGCGCTCGAGGCTCGCGGCCAGAAGGTTTCCGTCTTTGACCTGGCTCGCGACGACATGGCCGAGGCCGTTGAGGATGCGTTCCGCTACGACCGTCTGGTGCTCGCCTCCATCACCTATCAAGGCGAGATCTTCCCGTTCATGAGCACCTTCATCCACACGCTCGCCGAGCACGCCTATCAGAACCGTACGGTGGCGCTCGTTGAGGCCGGCTCCTGGGCGCCCACCGCGGCCAAGGTTATGACCAAGGAGCTCGAGGGTATGAAGGACATCACCCTGACGCAGAACAAGGTGACCGTCCTGGGTTCGCTCAACGACGCATCGCGCGCCCAGATCGAGGCCCTCGCCGACGAGCTCTCCAAGTAGCGACACGTTCACTTTTGACGCTCAACCATCGCAACCACCACAAAGGGGACAGGCACCTTTGTGGTGGTTTTTGTTTAAGCGCCGGCGATGACGAGATTTGGGCGGGCGTCGTCGACGATTTCGTCGATCGAGGTGGCGACGGCATCGTCGGGATCACGGTCCATCACGATGGCGTCGACGTCGGCAAGCTCGGCAAAACGGTACATGCCGCGTCCGTTGACCTTGCTGGCGTCCATGAGGGCGACGCTTTGACGAGCGGCACCGACCATAGCCGCTTTGGTCTCGGCCATCTGCGGAAAGTCGGTCGTAAAGCCGCAGCCGGGAACAAAAGCGCCGGGGCACATGACGGCAAGGTCGGCGTGGACCATTTGGAGCGCCTGCATGGTAAGTGGGCCGTACAGATAGCGATGACCTTTGCGCAGTGCCCCGCCCAGCATGACGACATCGACCGAGGGCATGCTCTCGTCGATATAATCAGCGATGGTAATGTCGGCCGTGATAACGGTGATGCCGTCGCGCTGGTCGAGGAGCCGGACGAACTCAAGCGCCGTGGTGCCCGAATCGACAAGCAGCGTGTCGCCGTCATTGACAAGCTCGATGGCGCTTTGCGCGATGGCCTGCTTGGCAGCGACGTTGACATTGATGCGGCGATCCTGCGTGGAGACGGTCAAGCGCTTGTGGAGCGACACGGCGCCACCATGCGTGCGGCGCAACTTGCCTGCTTCGGCGAGCGCGTCCAGGTCGGCGCGGGCGGTGACGGAGGACACGCCAAAGGTCTGGGCGATTTCTGCTACCTGTACCGAGGCATTATGCTCGAGCATTTCCATGATGGCGGTACGGCGTTCGTCGGCAAAAGCACGGTTGGTAGCTTGGGCCATATCTGCTCCATTCTTAGCTAAATTTGCAGGAATTGTGTTGACTCTATTTTCGTTCATTTTCTTTTTGAGTAAGAAAACACCTTTCGATTACTTATCTTTTCTATAAAAGAAAGACGCTCAACGCTCAAAATTCAATATCGAACACGCCCACTCGGCTCTAATTCCTTCCGTTTACTTTTCAAAAACGACGGTATTGACCTGCATGGGCTCAATATCTCGCACGTGCAAGGCCGCTGAATTTCCTACAATGAGCGCAGTAAAACGCAAGGTAAAACGCCTTGCGGACACGTACGCCCGATGTCCAGATGCGGGCGAGGGAGAGGAGCAAACGCTCATGGCACTTGTTACCACCGAAAAGATGCTCAAGGACGCTCAGGCCGGCCACTACGCCGTAGGCGCGTTCAACGTCGAGAACCTCGAGTTTGTTATGGCCGTTCTGGCTGCTGCCGAGGAGACCAAGTCCCCCGTCATCATGCAGACCACCCCGGGCACCATCAAGACCGCTGGTCTGGACTACTTCTACGGTATGGTCAAGGCTGCCGCCGAGCGTGCTTCCGTGCCCGTCGCTCTGCACCTCGATCATGGCGATGGCTATGACCGCTGCATGCAGGCTTTCCGCACTGGCTACACCTCTGTCATGATCGACGGCTCGCACGAGTCTTTCGAGGACAACATTGCCCTGACCAAGTCCGTCGCCGATGCTGGCCGCGCCATGGGCGTGCCCGTCGAGGCCGAGCTCGGCAAGGTTGGCGGCAAGGAGGACGACGGTCCCGCAGTTGAGGGCGAGAGCCCCTACACCGATCCTGCCGAGGCCAAGGAGTTCGTCGAGCGCACCGGCTGCACCTCGCTGGCCATTGGCGTTGGCACCAGCCACGGCGTGTACACGAGCGATCCGCACATCGAGCAGTCCGTGGTCAAGGCCATCCGCGACGCCGTCGACGTGCCGCTGGTTCTGCACGGCACCTCCGGTGTGCCCGATGAGCAGGTTGCCGAGGCCGTGAAGAACGGCATCTGCAAGGTTAACTACGCTACCGAGCTGCGTCAGGCCTACACCAAGGGCTACATGGCCTACATGGCTGAGAACCCCAACAACTTCGACCCCAAGAACCCGGGTCAGGCTGGTATGGCCGAGATCACCAAGATCGTCAAGATCCGTATGGAGAACCTCGGCTCCTGCGGCCGCGCCTAATTCGCGGTAACAACTTACTCCCATCGGAAGGGCCGGCGTGGTTTCCATGCCGGCCCTTCTGTATGGGCGCGCCTTGCCGGTCGCGAATGGCAGGCGGTCGCGGGGCGACGCCTGGGATAAGATAGACGAAAACGATTTGAGAGGGGATGGCCATGAGCGGAGACGTGAGGGTTAGGCTGGCACGTATTGAGGATGCCGAGGAGCTGGCTGCCATATACGAACCGTACGTACGTAAGACGGCGATCACCTTCGAGTACATCCCGCCCACGGCCGACGAGTTCGCCGAGCGCATGCGCAAAACCATGGAGTTCTACCCCTATTTGGTTGCCGAGCTCGACGGGCGCTTGGTGGGGTATGCCTACGCAGGGACCTTCAAGGGCCGTCCCGCCTACGATTGGGCGGTCGAGACCTCGATTTACGTGGCACAGGGTCATGCGGGCGGGGGAATCGGCCGCGCCCTGCACGATGCCCTGGAGCGGGCGCTCGCCGCGCAGGGCATTCTCAACATGTACGCTTGCATCG
>URYT01000081.1 GCA_900552185.1 uncultured Collinsella sp.
TTGACAAGCCGGTGACGCCTGCCGAGGACCGTTATGCCATGACGGTCCTCGCCACCGCTGCGAACCCGGCCTTTTTGGCGAGTCGGTTCGAGATTGACCGTCCGGGTGTAACCTATACGGCCGATACGCTTCATGCCCTTCGCGACTTTTACCCGCCGCAGGTAAAGCTCTACTTTATTACGGGTGCCGACGCGATTATCGATATTGTTACCTGGCATGATGCCGAACGAATCGCTGAGCTTGCTACCTTTATTGCGGCGACACGACCGGGCTTTGATATCGATACGGCGCGTGCCCGAATCAAAGAGTCGGGGCTGCCGTTCGACGTGCGCTATATTCAGATTCCGGCGCTGGCGATCAGCTCGACGAACATTCGTAAGCGAGTTGCTCGCGGTATGAGCGTGCGCTATCTTACGAGCGAGTCCGTGCTCGGCTACATTCGCAAACGCAGGCTATATGCCGATTTGGGCCAAGAAGATTTTGAGTGATGGGGGTCTACGTTGTCGGTAGAGGATCAGTTTGAGGGCGATGAGCGCGCGCTGCTCAAGCGCATTCAAGAGCTGCTCGATGTTCGCATGAAGGATAAGCGCAAGCGCTATGTGCATTCGCTGGGTGTTGCCGAGACCGCACTTCATCTGGCCGAGGTCTACGGCGTTGACCGCTTTGATGCCGCTGCCGCCGGCCTGATCCACGACTGGGACAAAGTGCTCTCCGACGACGAGCTGGTCACGCGCGCTCTGCATTACGGCATTAAGATTGCCGGCTCTCCTTCCGCCGCGACGCCGCTTTTGCATGGCCCTGTTGCCGCCTATGAGCTTCCGCAGCTTTTTCCCGAGCTGTCGCCGGCCGTTTTCCAGGCTGTCGACCGTCACACCGTGGGTGCCTGCGACATGACGCCGCTCGATATGGTGGTCTTTGTGGCCGATGCCATCGAGCCCAACCGCCACGGCGACTATGCACATGCGCTGCGCAAGATGGTGGGGGAGTCGACGCTCGACGAGTTGTTCTTCTCCTGTTTTGCGCAGGGTTTGGTCTATGTGATTCAGTCCGGGCGCTATCTTTATCCCACGGCTATTTCGATTTACAACCATTACGCCCAGCTGCGCTAGCTCGGGCTGTCTAGAAAGAGGTATTCCATGGCCGACGAGACCATGACCGACGAGCAGATTCTTGAAGGTGTGGAGCACAAGAGCTTCGTCGCCACGTCCGACCGCACTGCCGCCTCGCTGTCTGCGAGCGGTGTCGCCGCCGAGGATGTCGCCCGCGCCGCCGCGCAGGCCGCCTACGACAAGAAGGGCGAGGACGTTCAGGTGCTCGACCTGACCGAGCTTTCCGACGTATGCGACTACTTTGTGCTTGCCACCGGTACCAACAACCGCCAGGTCGATTCTATCGTCGACGAGATCGAGGAGAAGGTCGCCGAGGCTTGCGGCGAGCACCCGTTCTCCATCGAGGGTCGCGAGCAGAAGACCTGGATGCTCATGGACTATGGTTCGGTTGTCGTCCACGTCTTCACTCCCGAGGCGCGCGACTTCTACCGTCTCGAAAAGCTCTGGGGAGACGCCCCCCAGCTCCCCCTCAACCTCCTCTAGTAGCTCATTTGAGACGGGGTTAGCTACCCTCACGCATATCGCCGGGCAGTTGCGGTTTTCCGCACCTGCCCGGCTTTCTTTTTGCCCAAAGGCGGTTAATCGTTGAAGCGGGATTGGCGGCCGAAGGAAAGGGCGGTGTCGCCGAATTTGTCTCGGACGGCGTCGATGGCGACGGAGAGGTCGCGGCGGTCGCTGGATTGGGCTCCGCGGTCATCGATCTCGCAGAACAGGTCAGTCTGGATGCCGCCTTGGTGGTCGAAGTCGCTCATGCCGATGCCCACTAAGCGAACATGCATGCCATCCTGCCAGATGTTGTCGAGCAGTTCGAGTGCAACCGCCACGAAGATGTTCTCATCGTCGGTCGGATGAGGCAGCCGGCGCTGTGCCGTACGCCCGCTGCCATACGAATACTTAAGCTTGAGCGTTACCGTGGCACCCGTCAGCCCCTGACGGCGCAGGCGGCGTCCCACTGACTCTCCCAACAGCGCAATCGCCGCCTCAATATCCCCACGCTCAGTTAAATCTTTAGCAAAGGTGCGTTCATTGCTGACCGACTTGACCTCGCGCTCTTCATCGAGGCTCGTGACTTCGGAGATTTCGAGTCCCAGCGCACGCTGGCGCATGCGTTCGCCGTTGACGCCAAAAATAGAGGCCAAGGTGGATTCCGGTGCACGTGATAGCTCGCCGAGGGTGTAGATGCGCATGCGGCGCAGTCGCTCCTCGGCCGAGCGCCCGATGCCGCTCATGGCAGATACCGGCAGCGCGGCCAAAAAGCGCTGTTCGGTTCCGGGGCGCACGATGGTCAGCCCAAACGGCTTATCCCGCTCGCTTGCGATCTTTGCGACCGTCTTGTTACAGCCCACGCCAATGGAGCACGTCACTCCCAGCGCTGCCACGCGGTCGCTTATACGCCGCGCAACCAGCAACGGGTCTTCGGGCGCAAAGCGACCCGGTGTGATATCGATAAAGGCTTCGTCGATGGATACGCGCTCAACACGCGGGGTCTCATCGGCGAGAATCGCCATGACCTGCGCGCTCACCTCGCGGTAGCGATCAAAGTGCCCGTGTGTCCAAATGGCTTGCGGGCACAAGCGCCGCGCCTCGGCCGAGGCCATGGCAGAGTGCACGCCAAAGCGACGTGCCTCATACGAACATGTGGACACGACGCCACGCGAATCGGCGTCTCCGCCCACGATGAGCGGCTTTCCGCGCCATTCGGGATGATCGAGCATTTCCACGCTCGCAAAAAACGCATCGAGGTCCATCAGACCCACCGCCGGACCCGTCCAGGGAGGCGGCGTGACGCCCATGGCATCCTCATAACCGTATGTATGTTCGCGTCTTTCCATGTTATGAGTATACCGCGCAGCTCATGTGGGGTGCGTGTATGTGCTTGCAAATCCCGAATTCTTGTCTAAGATATGGATTTGCCCTCGACTACACCGAAGAAGTTGGTCTCACGGACTTCACCTGCCCGCGTCGATGGCGTATTATGTTCAACTGTTTGTTTGTAGTTGCAGCCTAAAGCTGCTTGGTTGGAGGAGTTTCCTTTGGCAGTCAAGATTCGCCTTGCTCGTCACGGCGCTAAGAAGCGTCCGTACTACCGTGTCGTCGTCGCCGATTCCCGCGCCCCGCGTGACGGTCGTATCATCGAGGAGGTTGGCCGCTACAACCCGATGACCGCCCCCAAGACCATCAACCTCGACCTCGAGAAGATCGCCGACTGGCAGTCCAAGGGCGCTCAGCTCACCGACGCCGTCGCCGCTCTGGTCAAGGCCGCCAACGAGGGCGAGAAGACCGAGACCGTCGTCAAGAAGTCCAAGAAGCAGCTCGCCAAAGAGGCCGAGGCCGCTAAGGCTGCCGCTGAGGCCGCTGAGGGCGCCGAGGAGTAAATCGTGCCTGAGGTTGACGCTGCACAGCTCGAGGGTGAGGCAATGCTCTCAGATCGCATCGCCGATCTCGTCGAATATCTCGTTGTTCAGATCGTCGACGACCCGGATTCCGTGAGCCTTGAGGTCATCGATGGTGACGACGCCTCTACGATTGAGGTTTCGGTCGCCGAGGATGACGTCGCTAAGGTCATCGGCCGTCGTGGCCGTACCATCAAGGCCATTCGCACGCTCGCCCGTGCACTGGCCGCTCGCCTCGACACTGCTGTCGAGGTAGAGGTTCTGGGCTAGGACCTTGAGGTCCCAGTACAAAAACATCGCCCGTGTGGTCAAGCCGCACGGAAGGAAGGGGGAGGTCCTCGCGCAGCCGCTGCGGGGGCTTCCTTCTGTATTAGAGCCGGGTATGCGCGTCGCCCTGACGCCGCCGGCGCTCAAGCGCGACCGCTTTTGCACGGTCGTGTCCGTCACCGATACGGGCGATGGCGATCTGGTCTCGTTTGAGGGCATTGACGACTTGACGGCCGCCGAGGGCATCACGGGATGCTACGTGCTGGCAAATCGTGACGACTTTGAGCTCGATTCGCTCGATGCTGCCTATACCGACCTGATGGGTCGCGAGGTGGTCGACGAGCGCTTCGGTTTACTCGGCACGATCGTCGAGATCATGTCGACGCCCGCTAACGATGTTTGGGTTGTCGAGGGCGATCGGTACGGCGAGGTACTGATTCCCGTGATCGAGCAGGTTGTGCTCGATCTTCCCGACACAGGAACAATTTCCGTCCATGTTATGGACGGCCTGATCGATATGGACAAGTAGGGAGGACAACATGCTGATTGAGACCCTTTCGGTCTTTCCCGAGATGTTTGAGCCCGTCATGTCCACATCGATTTTGGGCCGCGCCCGCAAGGCCGGCCTTTTTGATTTTAAGGCCTATAACCTGCGTGACTGGACGCACGACCGTCATCGTACCGTTGATGACGAGCCGTACGGCGGCGGGCAGGGCATGCTCATGAAGGTCGAGCCTATCGCAGAGGCCATCGAGGCCATTAGCGCAGAGGGTCCCAAGCCCACTGTGGTGTTCTTTACCCCCTGTGGCGAGCCTTTTACGCAGCATGTGGCCGAGCGCCTGCTCAAAAGTGAGCGCCTGCTGTTTGTGTGCAGTCGCTACGAGGGCGTCGACGAGCGCGCGTATGCGTATGCCGATGAGCGTCTGTCGATCGGCGACTACGTGCTCACGGGCGGCGAGCTTCCCGCTATGGTCGTTGCCGATGCTGTCGTACGCCTCATCCCCGGCGCCCTTGGTGACGAGATGAGCAACGTCGACGAGTCGTTCTCGACCGCCGAGGATGGAGGCCTGCTCGAGTACGCGCAGTACACCCGTCCTGCCGAGTTCAACGGCGAGGGCGTGCCTCCGGTGCTTGTGAGCGGCGATCACGCCAAGGTCGATGCCTGGCGTCGCAAGAACGCCATCGAGCGCACCTGCCGCTGGCGTCCCGATCTGATCGAGACGGCGCGGCTCACGCCCGAGGAGCGCGCTTACGCGCAGGAGATCCTTGACGCTTCGTATTCGCAGAGCGAGGAGTGAGTATGGTTCCTACGCAACATTCCGCGTTGAGGGGCGCTTTTGAGTGGATCGCGGTCATCGCGATCGCGCTCGTGGCCACCTTCCTGATCCGCACCTTTGTGGTCGAGCCCTTTGTGGTGCCCACCGGCTCTATGGAGGACACGATCGAGATTGGCGACCAGATCCTGGCACAAAAGGTGAGCCTCGAGCTCGGTCAGCCCGTCAAGCAGGGCGATATCGTGGTGTTTCACAACCCCGATGGCACCTCCGAGCATGATGTTCTTGTCAAGCGTGTTATTGCCACGGCCGGCCAGACGGTCGACCTGCAGGATGGCAAGGTGGTCGTTGACGGCCAAGCGCTCGACGAGGACTATACGACGGGCATGAGCTGGCCACTTTCGGTCCAAGCGCCCGGCGCTCAGGTAAGCTATCCCTACACCGTTCCCGACGGGTGCGTGTGGGTGATGGGCGACAACCGCGAAAACTCTGCCGACTCACGCTACTTTGGTCCCGTCGATCGCTCTGATTTGATCGCTGTGGCGCTTGTGCGCTACTGGCCGCTCAACCGCATCGGCGCTATCGACTAAAAACCGCTATAGTACAGTACCTAACCGTGTAATCGTTTCGACGAGGGGATATTAGAGGCATGAACGCTTCATCGCTTTCCTTCCAAGACATCATCTTGCGTCTCCAGCAGTACTGGGGCGAGCAGGGCTGCGTCATTATGCAGCCCTATGACTCCGAGGTCGGTGCCGGTACCTTCCATACCGCGACCACGCTGCGCTCGCTCGGTCCCGCCGAGTGGCGCACCTGCTATGCGCAGCCTTGCCGCCGTCCCGCCGACGGCCGCTACGGCGAGAACCCCAACCGCATGCAGCACTACTATCAGTTCCAGGTGCTCATCAAGCCCTCTCCGGTCAACGCCCAGGAGCTTTACCTGGGGTCTCTTGCCGCTATCGGTCTGGACCCCAACGACCATGACGTCCGCTTTGTCGAGGACGACTGGGAGAGCCCGACGCTCGGCGCCTGGGGCCTTGGCTGGGAGGTCTGGCTCAATGGCATGGAGGTCACGCAGTTTACGTACTTCCAGCAGGTGGGCGGTATCGAGGTCGACCCCGTGCCCGTCGAGATCACCTATGGCCTGGAGCGCATCGCCATGTATGCGCAGGGCGTCAATTCCGTCTACGACTTGGTGTGGAGCTACCTGCCCGACGGCACGCCCATGACCTATGGCGACGTGTTCCTCGAGAACGAGCGCGAGTTCAGCGCCTACAACTTTGAGGTCGCCAACGTCGAGATGATGCGTCAGAAGTTTGACGACTACGAGGCCGAGTGCCACTCCTGTCTGGAGCGCAAGCTGCCGCTGCCGGCGTACGACTGCGTCATGAAGTGCAGCCACGCCTTCAACCTGCTCGATGCCCGTGGCGCGCTGTCCGCGGTCGAGCGTGCCAACTACATCCTGCGCGTCCGCGCCGTCGCCAAGGCGTGCTGCGAGGCCTACATGGCCGAGGTCGCCGGAGTCAACGAGAATGCCGACCAGGAAGGCGAGGTGGCGTAAGCCATGGCAGACGCTAAGGATTTCCTGTTTGAGATCGGTACGGAAGAAATGCCCTCCGCACCGCTGAACAATGCCGTCAAGCAGCTTGGCACCATGATCGCCAAGGGTCTCGACGAGGCCGGTCTGGCCCACGGCGAGGTCCGCGTGATCTCGAGCCCGCGCCGCCTGGCTGCGCTCGTTGCCGACGTCGCCACCGCGACCGACGAGGTTCACGAGGTCAAGCGCGGCCCCGCGGCAAACATTGCCTTTGATGCCGACGGTAACGCCACCAAGGCCGCCCAGGGCTTTGCCCGCAAGTGCGGTGTGGCTGCCGAGGACCTGGTCCGTCGCGAGGACACCGACGGCCGCGAGTACGTGTTCGCCGAGAAGAACATTCCCTCCGCTCCGGCTACGCCGATCCTGACGTCTCTGTGCGAGAAGACTATCGCCGGCCTGCAGTGGCCCAACTACCGCAGCCAGCGCTGGGGCCACGAGCACGCTACGTTTGTTCGTCCGGTCCGTTGGATCTGCTGCCTTTTGGGTGAGGACGTCGTGCCCGTGTCGTTTGCCGATGTGACGAGTGGCAATACCACGCGTGGTCATCGCGTGCTTGGCCCCGGTGACCACGTTGTCGCCAGCCCCGCCGTCTACGAGCAGGTGCTCGAGGATGCCGGCGTGCTTTCTGCCGAGCGCCGTCGCGAGGCCATCCTCGCCGGTATCGCCGAGGTCGAGGCTGCCCGTCCCGGCTGCCATGTCGATACGCCCAAGAAGGTCTTTGAGGAGGTCATCAACCTCTGCGAGTGGCCGACGGTGCTCGTCGGTACCTTCGACGAGGAGTTTCTCAAGGTCCCGCACGAGATCATCTGCGAGTCCATGCTCACCAACCAGCGCTACTTCCCGATCTATGACGGCGAAGGCAAGCTCACGCGTGAGTTCGTGGTCGTTTCCAACAGCAAGCCCGAGAACGCCGAGCGAGTGATCGACGGTAACGAGCGCGTCGTGCGCGCCCGTCTGGACGACGCTAAGTTCTTCTACGAGGAGGATCTGAAGATCTCCCTCGACGAGTTCCGTGAGCGTCTGGCCAAGGTGGCCTTCCAGGAGAAGCTCGGTAGCGTGCTCGCCAAGTCCGAGCGCATCGAGCAGCTCGCGCTCGCCATCGCCCGCGAGGCACACCTGGGTGCTCATCTGGCAGCCGACGCCGGCCGTGCCGCGCACCTGTGCAAGGCCGACCTGGTGTCCAACGCCGTCGTCGAGTTCACGAGCCAGCAGGGCGTGATGGGCGGTTATTACGCGACCGCGATGGGGGAGAACGACGAGGTCGCCCACGCCATTCGCGATCACTATCGTCCCCGCTTTGCCGGTGACGAGCTGCCCGAGGGCACCGCTGGCTGCATCGTGGCCTGTGCCGACAAGCTCGATACCATTGCCGGTATCTTTGCCATCGGCGAGCCCCCGACCGGCTCCTCCGACCCCTATGCGCTGCGTCGTGCCGC
>URYT01000082.1 GCA_900552185.1 uncultured Collinsella sp.
CCTGTCCCCATTGTGGTGGTTTAGGGCTCCCAGGGGCAGGGGGCTTCGATGTGGATGTGCTCGCCGGTTACGGGATGCGTGAAGGACACGCTGTGGGCGTGAAGCATGAGGCCACAAGGACGCGGCGTGCCGTACAGGTCGTCGCCAACCAGGGGATGGCGCTCGCTTGCCAGGTGCACGCGGATCTGGTGTTTGCGGCCGGTGAGTAGCTCGACATCGATATACGAACGCGCGGGCAGGCCTCGACGGCTCTTAAGGCGCTTGAGCACCTTCACGCGCGTCTGTGACGGCTTGCCGCTGGCGCCGACACGCATCTTGCGGCTATCGTTGCGGTCGCGGGCGATGGGCTTGTCGATGAGCTTCTCGTTCCAGTCGATCTTGCCCTCGGCGAGCGCCAGATAGTGCTTTTCGAAGGCGTGGTCGATCACCATCTGGTCAAAGGCGGGCTGCGTCTGTTTGTCGAGCGAAAACAACACCACGCCGGTGGTGTTGCGCAGGATAACGGGAGCATGGCCTTTGTATGTGGTCTTATGGTCCTGCTCCCTGGAAACCTCTTTTCCGTCCTTATATAATACCTTGTAGGTGATCCATCTGCTTCCCTTGCGCTCGCCGGTGCCGTCGCCGTGGACGATCATGCCGGCGGGCTTGTCGATGGCCATGAGCCAGGCGTCGCAGTAAAGGACTTGAGGTTCTTCGTTCACGTGTAAGCCTTTCGGTTAGCTAATTCCCACAAACATGCAGCCCGAGGTGGCGCCGCGCAGGCGGGCGGCGGGCTTGCGGCCGGCCTGTGCTGCTTCGACGGCACGACGGACGCGGGCGACGGCACGGCCCACCTCATCTGTCTCGAGCAGCGTTCCGTCTACCATGAGACGACGCACGCCGGCATCGAGCAGCTGAGGAACCTGCGGCGTGAGGTCGATGGGGTAGGCGTCGTACAGGCGAGAGCGGCCATGGATGTCGGTGCGTACGGGCATGACCTTGCCGTCGATATTCTTGAGCGACAGCTTGCGGGCGCGCAGGCGGCAGTTAGCGCAATCGTGGATGCAGCCATTGGCCACCTGCAGGATGCAGTGCTCACTCGTCATAACGCGCGGGCGGCCGAACACAGTGATGCCCAGGGCTGCGGGCGCGGCGGTGCCAAGCGAGACGATCTCGTCGAGCGTGATCTCGGGCGAGAGCCAAAACGCACCGGCTCCGCGCTCGGCAAGTGCCTCCATGCAGGGCGTGTTATGCACCGGCAGGCAAGAGCGAATCTCGGCCGTGGCGCCAACCTGGGCGGCCAGGGCAAGCTCAGAGATGTTGCCAATAGCGACCGTGGCGCCGGCAACAACCCACGGGTCGACGCGTACGTGGTCAACGGCGCGGCAGACCTCGTCGAGCACGGGCACGATACCCTGCTCAAATGCATCGGCAGGGGAGAGTCCGACAGCCTCGAGCGCGTCGGTGGTCATATAGATGCGCGTTGCACCCTCCGCGCGGGCTGCCTCGGCGGCCTCGAGCGAGGTGACGGTGGCGCAGATCTGCGGCTCGTCGCGGTAGTGCTTGGGCATGGGGCGCGTACATTTGTCGAGCACCGGCAACTCGAGCGTTTTTGCGCGCTCCTCGTACGGTGCCAGAATGGCCTCTTCCAGCGCCTTACAAGCGGCGGCGCGCACCTTGTGCACGGCGGAGAAGCCCATGCCGCAGCCCTCATCGAGCGCCACATCAAAGCTCGCGGCCTCAAAGGGAGAGGAGCCCATGCGCCCGACGTGCTCAACCAGATCGGATGCCTCGACGGCGCGGGTCTTGGCTGCCTCGACGGTGAAGCCCGTGGCGGTGGCGGTGAGCGCGGGGTTGTCACAGCAGGTGAGTGTGACAGTAAACGGCTCGCCCAGGCGCGCCACGACGGACACGTCAACAGCTCGGCGGCGCAGCACATCGCGCTTGAGCGCGGCGCCGGCGGCGTCGATGGCGCGCTGACTGCGAATCACGCGGACGCGGCAGCCCTCGGGCATGCTGCGGGGCACGCGACATTCGATGATGTCGCCGGCGGCGGCATCATCGGCGGCAATGGTGGTCAGGAACTGGTCAAATTCGTTATCGTGGCGAAGCTCCAGCAGGTCGCCCTTGCCCACGGGCTCAAACAGCTCAATGCGGGCGATGGCAGCGCGGCGACGGCGGTCGTCGGGTTTGAGCCCGCGCACATCGCGGTTGGCCAGACGGCTGCCCAGCACCGTGCCTACGATCTGGCCGCGGTTGTTGGATCGCTCGTAACTCATCATCTCGTCGCCCGAGGTGCCGTCCTGATAGGCGTGCGTAAAGTCGCGGTTAAAGCAACGCTTGAGCTGGCGCTGGCGGGCGGCCTCCTCGTCCTTGGCCACGGTGGCTCCGGCCAGCATATCGTCAATTTCGTGACGGTACACATCGACGATGGAGTACACGTAATCGGGCGCCTTCATGCGGCCTTCGAGCTTGAGCGATGCGGCACCGGCGTCATACAGACGGCGAACAAGCTGCGACGTGTTGGTGTCGCGCGGGCACAGCGCGCGCTCGCGACCGGCGGGGGAGAGCGAGCGGCCGTTCTCGTCGATCAGCTCGTAGGGCAGACGACAGGGCTGGGCGCACATGCCGCGGTTGGCCGATCGTCCCGCCATGGCAAAGCTCGAAAGCAGGCACAGGCCCGAGTAGCAAAAGCAGATGGCGCCATGGCTAAAGACCTCAAGGTCCACATCGGGCGCGGCGTCGTGGATGGCGGCGATCTCGTCGATGGAGAGCTCGCGCGAGAGAGTCACGCGGTCGGCGCCCTGCTCGCGGCACCAAAGGGTTCCGCGGTCGTCGTGGATGTTCGCCTGGGTCGAGATATGTGTCTCGATGCCGGGCATGGTGCGCTTGACCTCAAAGAACAGACCCCAGTCCTGGATAATGAAGGCATCGGCGCCCAGCGTGGAGCAGCGATGGATGAGTTGCAGCGCATCGCCCATCTCGGACTGCTTGATGACGATGTTGACCGTGACGTAGACGCGTGACCCGGCTAGATGCGCGGCGCGGCAGGCCTGCTCAAAGGCCTCATCGGTAAAGTTGGTGGCCTTGCGGCGAGCGTTGAAGCTGCCCATGCCGCAGTAGATGGCGTCTGCCCCCGCGGCGAGTGCGGCGGCAAAGGGCTCGGGCCCTCCGGCGGGCGCCAAAAGCTCGGGTCTGCGGTTGGTGGTTCGACTGGCGGTTGCGGTCATATCCTGCCTTTCAAAATGCTCAGATATTCAAAAGTATAGTGGTGCCGTTGCGGCAGGCGATGCCCGTGCTCCAAGCGGGATAAAGTCTTCAGCAGCTTGGGCTGGCTGACCCCGTGGAGAACCGTTCAGCTGCCAACGGGCGCCGTTGGGCGATAAAATATTCTCTCCAGCTGATAATATTCTTGCATCAAACAGAAACCTTGAGTACTATCCCAAATCAAGCGCGGTGTTCAGACCGAATTGTGCCTCCCGGTGCGAACGCCGCGCTCACGCTCTCTATCTGATCGTAAGGAGAAAAACATGAGCAAGACCGTCGTGTCTTCCGATAACGCACCCGCAGCCATCGGACCGTATTCCCCCGGTATCCAGACCGGCAACATGGTGTTCCTGTCCGGCCAGCTGGGCATCGACCCCACAACTGGCAAGATGCCCGAGGGCGTCGAGGCCCAGGCCAAGCAGTCCCTTGCTAACGTCGAGGCCCTGCTGACTGCCGTCGGCGCTACGTTTGCCGATGTCGTCAAGACCACGGTCTACCTGGCCGACATTGCCGACTTCGCTGCCGTGAACGAGATCTACGCCTCCAAGTTCGAGGCCCCGTTCCCCGCGCGCAGCGCTTTCCAGGTTGCCGCCCTTCCGGCTGGCGGTCTGGTCGAGATCGAGGTCGTCGCTGCTCTCTAAGGCGTTGGCAACAACTAAACATGACATGCAAAAAGACCCTGCAGCGCGTGCGAGCTGCAGGGTCTTTTGTTAAGTGACGGATCGCTTGTGGAGCCGCGCTCCATTTTGCTCGTTAGCCCTCCTTGCGAACTTTTTGCAGGTAGCGGTAGACGCTGGGCTCCGAGATGCCCAGCGCGGTGGCGGCGCAGGCAACAGCGCCCTTGAGCATGAACACCCCGTTGCCGTTGAGGTGGCGAATGACGTCCACGCGGTCGCTCTGACCAAGCGACGCTACATCCAGCCCACGCGCGCTCAGCAACTCGGCAATGCTGCGGTCGATGAGCTCCTGTGTAGACTCCGAAAGGCTTTCGACCTCGATAGGGGCGGGCTCCGTGCGCGTCGGCGCCGCGTCGAAGCACGCCATGAGCTGCTGCGCCATGGCGTTGATGGAGCGCACGGTCGAGAGGTCGGTGTTGACGCAGAGCATGCCGACGATCTCGTCATTCTCGCGGATAAAGTATGTCGCTGACTCCAACGTCTTGCCGCCGGCACCGCGCCCCTCGTAGCCCGTAATAAACGGCAGGTCGCGATACTTGGGGTCGTGCATGATCTTGAGTGCCAGATCGGTGGCGGGGCCGCCGACCTTGCGGCCGCTCACGATGCCGTTGCGAATATCGACGATGGCGTGGTCGGGATCCGAGAAATCGTGCAGCACGATTTCGCTGTTTTTGCCGAGTATCTGCTCCAGAAAATCGACCATCGGCAAAAAGCGATGTACGGTCTCGTTCACGGGCAACTCCTTTGGGTGAAATCGGAAATGTTCATAACAATTTTTTCTCATAGTAACACGCTGCCCATCATCTCGTATATCCGCAGGTATATTGCGTAATGCAGACGAACGGTAGGAATTTAGCGGTAAACGGTTGACCAAAAGAAATGTTAGATGTTATTTTGACCAGACACTTTCCTGACCTGCGGAAATGCGTTATTTCAGCTGAAGAATAGTCTGATAACAAAAAATTATTATTGAGAATGAGAATCATCTTTAATACGATATGCAATGAAGGCACAACCTCAACCCCGCACTGCGTCACAATAGAGCGTTAGATGCGAAAACAACTACTTCGAGGATTGGTGGTCAAATGACCCAGGAGACGGTTACGAACGGCACTGAAGCCCTGTTCACTCGCGAAGGCATGCCTCCCGTTAAGGAAATGATCCCGTGTGCCCTTCAACACGTACTGGCATCGTTTGCCGGCATCATTACCCCGGCGGTCATCATGGCCGGCGTCTACGGCTTTAATAGCCAGCAGAGCACCGACATCATCCAGGTCGCCCTCATTCTTTCGGCGATCGATACGGCCCTTCAGGCCTTCGCTCCCTTCCGTCGCATCGGCGGCGGCCTGCCCATCGTCATGGGCGTTTCGTTCGCGTTCCTGCCGGCCCTGCAGGCCATGGGTGCCTCGGGTTTTAGCTTTGGTGCGCTGCTGGGCGGCGAGATCGTCGGCGGCGCCGTCGCGGTCCTCTTTGGTCTGGCCTACAGCAAGATCAAGTGGCTGTTCCCGCCCGTCGTGACCGGTACGGTCATCTTCTCCATCGGCGTTTCGCTGTATCCCACGGCCGTCAAGTATATGGCCGGCGGTATGGGTACGCCGTTGTGGGGCACCCCGCAGGCATGGTGCGTCGCTCTCATCACCTTCGCCGTGGTCTTTGCGCTCGCCAACTTTGGCAAGGGCACGCTCAAGTTGGGCTCTGTGTTCTTTGGCATGATCGTTGGTATGATCGTCTCCATCCCCTTTGGCATGATCGACTTCTCCAGCGTCGCCACCGCTCAGGTCTTCGCCCTTCCCAAGCTCATGCCCTACGCGCTCGAGTTTGATCCCGAGGTCTGCATTACCCTCGCCGTCGTGTTCCCCATGGTTGCTATCCAGGTTATCGGTGACGTCTCCGCCGCCTGCCTGGGCTCCATCGACCGTATGCCCACCGAGCGCGAGCTCTCCGGCGCTATCGTGTCCCAGGGCCTCACCTCTATGGTCGGCGGCCTGCTGGGCGGTCTTCCCACCAGCGCCCTTGGCCAGAACGTGGGCATCATCTGCTCCAACAAAGTCGTCAACAAGTGGGTCTTTGTGATCATCGCGGCCGTCTTTGCCATCGCCGGTCTGTTCCCGCAGCTCTCTGCCGTCCTTTCCGCTATCCCGCAGCCCGTCATCGGCGGCGCGACCGTCGGCGTCTTTGGCACCATCACCATGAACGGCGTGCGCATGTTCACCCGCGAGGGCCTCACGCAGCGCACTACCACTATCGTCGGCACCTCCGTCGTCTTTGGCCTGGGTATCTGGATGGCCAGCGGTTGCCTTGCCGGCGAGGGTATGCCCGCCTGGGTGTCCACCGTCATCGGCTCCAATGCCGTAACCCCCACCGCCATCATGGCCATTGTCCTTAACCTGATCCTTCCGCAGACGCCGGTCGTGGCTCAGCACATCGATGCTGCCAAGGACGCTGCCGTGGATCTGGTCTTGCCCGAGAGCAAGAAGTAACCAATTCGGTGCTATTCGTCGGCGGACGCATCGCCTCGTCCGCCGACGCCATGCGGCGCCAAGCCGCACTTCAAAGGGTTTGTCCCTTTGGTGAAGCGTTGACGGGAGAGGGCCCGTTTCCGGTGTAGGCCGGCGCTTCGCACTCCGCCATGTCAGAGGTGTCAAACCCCGCCTCTGATGTTGAAGGGAGCATCCATGCTTCTGGTCGCTAACGGTTCCGTCTTTACCCGCAACGCTCAGACCCCGTTCATTCCAAACGGTGCGGTCGCCATTGACGGAGATACGATCGTCGAAGTGGGCCCCGAGCGCGAGCTCAAGGCCAAGTACCCGGATGCCGAGTACGTCGATGCCCGGGGCAACCTCATCATGCCCGGACTCATCAACTGCCACACCCACATCTACTCGGGTCTGGCCCGCGGCCTTGCCATTAAGGGCTGCAACCCCACCAACTTCCTGGAGAATCTTGAGCAGCAGTGGTGGAAGATCGACGACAACCTGACGCTCGACGGCACCAAGGCCAGCGCCTATGCCACGATTCTGGACTCCATCCGCGATGGCGTCACTACGATCTTCGATCATCACGCGAGC
This sequence comes from uncultured Collinsella sp., assembly GCA_900552185.1. GTDB lineage: Bacteria > Actinomycetota > Coriobacteriia > Coriobacteriales > Coriobacteriaceae > Collinsella. Next base: position 6,992 of record URYT01000082.1, read on the forward strand.
TTCTGTGAGATCCCGGGAAGCCTCTTTACCATTAAGGATGCAGCTCAGGAGCTGGGCATGCGTTCGTGCCTGTGCTACGAGGTTTCCGATCGCCGTGGCCAGGAAAAATGCGACCAGGCCATTGCCGAGAACGCCGAATTTGCCCAGTGGGCCGCCAAGGAGCGTCGCGATAACGACAACCACATGATCGCCGCCATGTTTGGCGGACATGCTACCTTTACGCTTTCGGACGAGACCATGGATAAGATGGCCGAGGCCAACAACGGCCTGACCGGCTTCCACATCCACGTGTGCGAGGGCATGAATGACGTGTGGGACTCCCGTCTCAACCGCGGTGGCATCAGCCCCGTCGAGCGCCTGCTGCAGCACAACCTGCTGGGTCCCGACACCATGCTGGGCCACTGCATCCACGTGACGCCTGCCGAGATGGATATCGTCAAGGAGTCCGGCACTTGGCTGGTCAACAACCCCGAATCCAATATGGGCAACGCCGTGGGCTGCGCCCCCGTGCTCGAGTTCTTCCGCCGCGGCATCCCCGTGTGCATGGGCACCGACGCCTACACCCACGACATGCTGGAGAGCCTGAAGGTGCTCCTGCCCATGCAGCGGCACAACGCCTGCCTGCCCAACGTGGGCTGGCGGGAGGCCACCGGGATGCTCTTTGAAAACAACGCCAAAATCTGCGCCCGGTACTTCAAAAAGCCCCTGGGCGTGCTCAAGCCCGGCGCGGCCGCCGACGTGATCATCATGGATTACAAGCCCTTCACCCCCTTCTCCCACGAGAACGTGGACGGGCACATGCTCTTCGGCATGGAGGGCAAGAACTGCCGCACCACCATCATCAACGGCAAGGTGCTCTACAGGGATCGGGAGTTCGTGGGCATTGACGAGGACAAAATCAATGCTTTTTGCATGGAGCAGTCCAAGAAGCTGTGGGGCGAACTCAACCACAGAACTTATTAACAGTCCCGCATTGATTTTGTCCTCACCAAGCGTTTTGCCACCGGCAAAACCTTGATGTCCGGGGCGATTCAC
>URYT01000083.1 GCA_900552185.1 uncultured Collinsella sp.
GGTCGAAGGTGAGTACGGGTTCGGCGTCCTTGGCATGAGGACGCAACGACGGTGCATGCGGGGAACCGGTGGGCGCCTGGGCTTCGATGGCCGCGTGTGCGGGGTCGACGATGCCCGAAATCAGGCGCTCAGCCTCATCGACATCCAAGCAGGGGGTACCGCTTACCATGCCATCGGCCTCGAGGCTATTGAAGATACGCGTGACGCGAGGGCAGTCGACGCCGATGGCACGGAGCTCGTCGGCATGCGCGAAGACCTCGTGTGGCTCGCCCTGCAATGCGATTTCGCCATGATTGAGCACGAGCACGCGGTTGCAGTACTCCGAGAGCAGGGCGACCTTTTGCTCAACGACGACGATGGTGATTCCAAGTGCGCGGTTTGCCTCACGCAGCGTCTCGAAGACCAACGTGGAGCTGGCGGGGTCGAGTGCCGCGGTGGGCTCGTCTAGAACCAAGACGCGCGGGCGCATGGCGAGGATGGCGGCGATGGCTACCTTTTGCTTCTGTCCGCCCGAGAGCGTGGCGATCTCGCGGTCGCGCAGGTCGCTGATGCCGACGGTCTCGAGCGTTTCGCTCACGCGCTGCTCGATCTGGTCGTGGGGAACGCCAAAGTTCTCGAGGCCAAAGAGCATCTCGTCCTCGACGATCGAAGCGACCATCTGCGTGTCGATATCCTGTAGCACACTGCCGACGATTTGCGACACGTCGGTGAGCGAGACTTCACAGGTGTCGTTGCCGTCGACAGTGACGGACCCAAAGAACGTGCCGGTGTAGTGGTGGGGCACGGCGCCCGACAGGCAGGCGGCAAGCGTGGACTTGCCGGCGCCCGAGGGCCCGATGATGCCGATGAAATCTCCCTTGTTCACGCTGAGCGAGATGTGGCTGAGCGCCCGCTCGGTTTGCGTGCCATAGGAGAACGAGACATCGTCGACGTTGATGATCGTTTCCATGGATACCTTTCATAGTCATTGGGGACGTTCTTTAATGACTAGTCGTTTAAGAACGTCCCCAAAAGCTAGCCGTTTGGGACAGTCTTTACCGATGGGGCACTGTGGGTTAGTTGAGCTTCAGGGCCTTCTGGATGGGCAGATAGAGGGCGCCGACCAGAATGGCGTTAAAGACGGCGGTCATGGCGACGACGGGCAGCATGGCGGCGGCGAGCTCGCCGACCACGCCGAGCATGGCCATCTTGATGATCATGAAGATGACGCCGGAGACAAAGGTGGTCAGGAAGGTTGCGACAATGGCGATGGCGGGCTTGACCTGACCGTTCTTGCCAGCGGCGTTGACGATGCCGGCCATGAGCATGGCGGCGATGCCCTCGGCGGCAAAATCGACGAACGGCGAAGTGGTGGTGATCTGGATCACGGCAGCCGAGATGAGGCCAATAACGAGCGCCTGGCCGATGTTGGGGCGAACGACCAGGATGGTGAGGCAGAAGGCCGAGATGATGAACTCGGGGCTGATCATGCCGCCCGAGATGCCCGAGATGGCCTTGCCGACGGTGAAGTTGAGGATGAAGCCGGCGGCGAGCAGGATGGCAAGCAGGACGAGGGCGCGGACATCGAGTTTGCCGCGGTCGGCGGTCTGGACGGTGCGGGGCTGGGTGGCGGCGGTGTTCTGAGACATGGTGAAAATCCTTTCGGAAGGGGAGTGCAAGAGAAAAGCGGAGGCGCGTGATGCGAATGCGATCGGGCTCGAGATAGAAAAAGGCCCCCGGTCGAAACCGGAGGCCTTCCAATCACCTAGAGCGCAAAAACAGGCGTGAGGGACTCACTGTCGACCGATCGTATTCGCATCACGCCACCACCAGTTGTTAAGAGACTTCATCGTGTTCTTCATGTCGGTGGCTCCTTTCGTGATGCCATGGCGCGGTCGCACCTAGTTGCTGTTGCGCTGCACTATAGCACAGCAAAGTGTGTGCGGGGAAATCTTTTTTGAAAAGATTTCAGGCGGGTTTCCCGCCGGTCAAAAGAGTGGGCTGAGCGGGCGAGAGGCTGCCATTGCTGCCTTGCCCGCTCAGCTAAGACGTTACTCCTTATTGCGACGGTAGAGGAAGTAACCGCCCGCGGAGATGACGGCAACGCCAGCGATGGCGAATGCGGCCACCATGCGGCCATCAAAACGATCGCCAGTGGTGGGCAGGCCGCCCTTGGTGTTCGTCTTGTTAGTGGTTACCGTGGTCGTGGTGTCGGACTTGCCAGGCTTCTCAGGCTTGGCGGCCGGCTGCTCGGGCTTAGCGGGCTGCTCGGGAGTGCCAGGCTGCTCAGGAGTGCCGGGCTGATCCGGGGTGACCGGATCGGTGGCAAGAGCATCCTTGGCGTAGGTGATGGACACCTTGAGGCCGTTGGCCTCGGTGTTCAGGTCGCTTGGGGTAAAGGGCTGGTCGAAGTTTTCGGCCTTCTGATAGGCGCGCATCTCCTGGAGCAGTGCCTTGCACTTCTTGTAGGTGTTCTCGGTAGCAGCCTTGCCGGCCTTGTTGGCCAGGGCAGTGCGGCCCTCGGTGGTCGTCTCGGCCAGCATGGCGGCGTCAACTTCCTTGTTCTGCTCGATAAGCTCGTTCTGGAGCGCATCGAGGTAGGCACGGACGCTGACACCAAGGGTGTCAGGGTTCTCGAAGCAGAGCGAGCTGATGTCCATGAGGACGTAGTTGATTGAGTTCTCGGGCTCCTCGTTGTACACGACGTCAGTCTGGTTGCAGTGATCGAAGGAGACGGTCTGATCGCTGAAGTACGGGCTGACCTCAGTTATCAGAGCGGAGTACAACGGGATGGCGACGGAGTACGCGGCGCGGGAGAGCATTTCCCACTGGATGGTAGCGACTTCGGGGTCATACCCGCGACGAATCTGGAAGAGGTTGATCTCGGTGTTGCGCTCGCTGCCGATGCAATAAACACCATCAGTGTTCGCGTTGAGGCCAGGGACGTTCTCGCCGCGGTTGCCAAAGGCACGAATCAGCTCAAAGGTGCTCCAGCCAGACTTGCCAGGCCTGAAGAACAGGGGCTGGATTTCGCTGACCATGGCTCCCTTTTGGTCAGGTTTTCCATCCTTCTTTACTGTGATAATGTCGTAATCTGTGCCTTCGGTCAGCTGACTACCAAAATAATCGCGGCCTTGCACATAGCGGGACCACTGGTTTACGCCGGAATCGGCGAGGCTTTCGCCATACGTTTGGGCGACATCGAATTTGCCGTCAGCGGAGTATTTGGCGAAGCCCTTCTCCACGGGCATGGACTCGATGCCCTCGGAGTGTAGGCAGTTCTCGGGGTCATCAAGGTCGACATCGTAGTTGAGGCTCCCGATATTAGGGTTGAGCGACGCGACGTCGTCAGCGAGCTTCATGGCGATCCACTGATGGGCGGAAAGTGTGGCGAACAGCCAGGTCTCGTTGTTGTCGGCGATGATGATCTGGTCGTTGGTGCAGACGCCTTGATCATCGATCAGTCTGCCGAGAAGCTCGACGCCCTCGCGGGCCGTGGCGCTCTCGCCCAGGATGATGCTGCCGTAACTGTACTCGCCCAGACCCACTTTCTCATCGATGTGGTCTGCTGCATCGGCCTCCTCGTTATAGGAGGTGCTTAGCGTGGCAGAGCAGGAGACGCCCTTCTCGTTGATTCCGGCCTCGGAATAGGCGTCGGTGCGACCCATCCAGTTGGAGGGGTGGTCGCGTACATAGCTGTAACGATAGGTAGGCTTGTTCGAAGTGTATTCAAAAGCAGATTCAATCGAGCTGTACTTAAAGCCAGGTTCGTGGGCAGGTTCGATGCCGTAGTGCTTAAGATAGCGCTTGCCAAAGTCCTCGGCGCGGCCGTAGTACGTATTGCCGTCGGCCGTATAGTTTTTGCCCATGTACATCTGCGTGCAGGCGAGCGCAGATGTCGGCATGGACATGATGGTTGCAGCTCCAAAGGCGAGGCCTATGCCTAGCTTCTTGAGCGCGTTGACGGGGTGAGTTTTCCTCATTTTCCCTCCCAGCGTGCGAAAGCCCTCTGTCGCCAGAGGGCTTCAGCCAATAAAGACACCCCATTAGCGTAACGAACTGGAAACAATATTCATCTATGAAAGACACTTACTCGATAAGCGTGATGAAATATGCGACGAGCGGTTAATTGTACTCAGTTTGTAGCTTTACTTTAATAAAGACGCCCTGTAATTACTGTAGCCGAATAAAGTAGCTGGGAATGCCTGAAATGAAAATCCCCTGCTGTTTGGCAAATGCATAAACAGCAGGGGAGACGATAATTGGATGAATATCATACCAATGTGGAATTACTTCTTCCGGCGGTGAATCACGTTGATCGCATAGCCGACGAGCATGGCCAAAACGATGATGATAAAGCCGAGCAGGGGATTGTCGTTCATAGGGTCCTCCTATTTTCCGAGCGGGGAGAATTCGTCGACGATGAGGTCGAGGCATTGTGGAAGCGCGCGGGCTCCAAAGACGCCCGAATTGCTGGAGATAATCTCGCCATCGAACTGCATGCCCAGCGACGGGGTGCAGGTGATCTTGGCTTCCTTGGTCTGGATGATCTTGAACTGCGGGCGCCCGAGTACCTTGCCGGCGGGGTCGAGTGCGGCGGTGATCACGGTAGGCAGCAGCTGCACGGTGCGCACGGGTTCGATGACCGCAATGTCGACCATGCCATCGTTCATACGGCAGTCGGGGAACAGGTTGATGTCGTTTTGGATGACCGAGGTGTTGCCGGCCATGCAGCAGATGCCGTCGAGCTCCTCGACAATGCCGTCATGCTCAATCGTAAAGTGCGCCACCGTGGGATTGGGCGTGGCGAGCGCGGAGAGGAAGTAGGCGATCTCGCCGATGTCGTTTTTGGTGGGGGCGGCCTTCATCATGATCTCGGCGTCGAAGCCCGAGCCGGCGATGATGATAAAGCCGTGGCGCTTCTCGTTGCCGTTCTCGTCGAGCCAAAAGAGCTCACCCATGTCGACTTTGACCGTGCGACCGGCACGGCAGGCCTTGGCGAGCGCCGCTGCCTCGGGGGCATTGCCGATGTTGTTGAAGAACAGGCAGGCTGTGCCGGAGGGGAAGACGAGCGTGGGGACACCGCACCCGCGCATCTGGTCGAGCACGTTGGAGACGGTGCCGTCGCCGCCCGAAACGACCACGCGGTCAAACTCGCGCACGTCTGCCACGGCATCCTCGGGCTCCATGCCATCGCCGATAAAACGCATCACGACCTCGTCGCCGCCCTGCGCGAGGGCGTGCGTGAATGCGTAGATTTCATCTGAGCTGGGGCCCGATGCCGGGTTGTGGATGATAAGGCAGCGCATACTTACGTTCCCGTTCTGTGACTAACCGAGTATAGTTGTAAGGCAATGCCGATATCCTACCCGTGTTTTTCGGGCCTAACCTTATTCGATGGGTTGATATGTACATTTCCACACATCAGGCTCTACTCGACTTTTGCCAGCGCGCCCGTGAGTTCGACGCGATTGCCGTCGATACCGAGTTTTTGCGCGAGCGCACATTCCACCCGCGCCTGTGCTTGGTTCAGATTGCCACCCCTGCCGAGAGCGTAGCGGTCGATCCCCTGGTAATCGACGACCTATCGCCGCTGGCCGAGCTTATGGCCGACGAGAGCGTGACCAAGGTCTTCCACGCGTGCTCGCAGGATATGGAGGTCATGCTCCATACCGTGGGCGTGCTGCCACGACCGATTTTCGATACGCAGGTCGCCGCCGCCTTTTTGGGCGAGCGCCAGCAGATTTCGTATGGCGCGCTTGTTCAGACGTTCTGCGGCGTATCGCTGCCCAAGACCGAGTCGCTGACCGACTGGTCGCGCCGCCCGCTGACCGATAAGCAGATTGAGTATGCGATCGATGACGTCAAGTACCTGATCGTCGCCTATACCGAGATGATGAGCCGCCTGCGCGAGCTGGGCCGTGTGGACTGGGTGCTCGACGAGCTGCGCCCGCTGGCTGACGAGTCGCACTATCGCGCCGATCGCCACGAGGCGTTCCGCAAGGTCAAACGCATCAATTCGTGCAGCCGTCACCAGTTGGGCATCGCGCGCGAGCTCGCCGCCTGGCGCGAGGACCGCGCCGAGCGCCGTAACATCCCGCGCAAGTGGGTCATGTCCGACGACACGCTGCTTGCGCTCGTTAAGCGCAATCCCGCGCGCGTTGAGGAGTTCCGTAGCATCCGCGGTACCGATCAGTTGGGGGAGCGCGACGTGGACGGTGCGCTCATGGCCATCAAGCGCGGCGCGAGCTGCCCGCACGATCGCCTGCCGCTCATGGTGCGCGGGCACCGTCAGATTTCGCCGGAGTTGGAGAGCGTGACGGACCTGATGTACGCGCTCATCCGCCTGGTTGCCGAGCGCTCGGGCGTGGCGACTTCGGTCATTGCCTCGCGCGATGACCTGGCCGACTATATTGAGCATCCCGAGCAGAGCCCCTTGCGCGAAGGCTGGCGCTTTGAGCTTGTGGGCTCGCGCCTGGACGATCTGCTTTCCGGCAATATGGGGTTGACGGTGAAGGACGGAAAAATCGAATTGCTGTAAGGAAGCCTAGCCGCTTGAGTGGGTAGAATGCCTCCAACGTGTAACTCGATTCGGAGGAATTCGCATGCCTTATTACTATGGATACGGCTTTGGCATCGACCCGCTGTACCTGCTGGTTGTTCTTGTCTGCACGGTGCTTGGCCTTGCCGCACAGAACTATATCAACTCGACGTACAAAACCTGGTCCAAGGTTCGCTCGGACGGTGACACGGGCGCCACGGTCGCGCGCCGCATGCTTGACGCCAACGGTTGCAATGCCGTGGGTATCAAGGGTGTCGCTGGCGAGCTCACCGACCATTACAACCCGCAGGACAACAACCTGTACCTCTCTGATGCCAACCGTTCGGGCGGATCGGTCGCAAGCGTTGCCGTGGCCTGCCATGAGGCGGGCCATGCCGCCCAGCGTCAAAGCGGCTACGCCATGATGAGGGTGCGCACCGCCCTGGTCCCGGTCATCAACTTTACCCAGAACACCTGGACCATCGTGTTGCTCTTGGGCCTGTTTATGAACATTGCCGGGCTCACAACCCTCGCGTTGATCTTCTTCTCGTTTAGCGTGCTGTTCCAGTTGGTTACGCTGCCGGTCGAGATTGACGCCAGCCGACGTGCTGTGGCGTACATCGAGCAGTCGGGTATGAGTTCCAAGCAGGTCAACGGCGCCAAGAAGGTGCTGACGGCAGCCGCACTTACCTATGTTGCTGCAGCTCTCACCTCGATTATTCAGCTGCTCTATCTTATGGCTCGCTACAACAGAAACTCCAACCGATAACAAATTGGGTCGCTGGGCGCCGCGGGGATTCGTGTCCCCGCGGCGCTGTACTATGTGTTGGACTTGAATTTGCGCAGGGCCGAAGCCCTTGTGCACGATGACGAAAGGAGGCTGCGTGGCAGGCTGGAATCTAACCGGCAATGCCGTTTCCGCCGAGTTTGACGGTTCGGATGAGCAGGAGCGCAAGGAGCTCAGCGTGAGCCAGGCGGTGGAGATCGCCGCCGGCGCGCTCGATGCCATTCCGCAGCTGAGTGTCCTGGGCGAGGTCACGGGTTTCCGTGGTCCCAACGCCCGAAGCGGCCACTGCTACTTCCAGATTAAAGACGACTCGGCCGCCGTCGACTGCATCATCTGGAAGGGCGCCTATCTCAAGCGTACCTTCGATCTGCGCGACGGTATGCAGGTGAGCTTTAAGGGCAGCTTCAATCTCTATAAGGCCACGGGCCGCATGAGCTTCGTCGCCCGCTCGTTCTCGCTGGCGGGGGAGGGCTTGCTGCGTCAGCAGGTGGCTCAGTTGGCCGAAAAGCTGCGTCGCGAGGGCCTGATGGACGAAGCACGCAAGCGCCGCATTCCGGTGTTTTGCTCGCGTGTGGCGGTCGTCACCTCGCTTTCGGGTGCCGTAATCGACGACGTTAAGCGCACATTGCGCCGTCGCAACCCGCTCGTCGAGCTTGTCTGCGTGGGCGCAAAGGT
>URYT01000084.1 GCA_900552185.1 uncultured Collinsella sp.
ATCTGCGGCGCCGCCGTCTACAACGTTGCCGGCACGCGTGCCGCCGCTGTCGCCGATGCCCCGGCAAGCTTTAAGGTCGCCTTTATCGACGAGCTCTACCGCGCAACCGCCCAGGACATTGCCGATAACCGACTCGAGCTCGAGGAGGCATAAGCCATGTCCGAGCCCACAACCAATACCGGCATGAACACGCTCGTCGCCGTGGCCATCGCCCCGTGCGGCACCGGCGACGAGCTGTCCGCCGAGGTCGCCGAGGTCGTGCGCGTCATTCGCGAGAGCGGCCTTCCCAACCGCACCACCTCGATGTTCACCGAGATCGAGGGCGACTGGGACGAGGTCATGCAGGTCGTGCGCGACGCAACCTTTGTGTTGGCGAGCAAGGGCATCCGCACCGAAGTCGTGCTCAAAGCCGATATTCGACCCGGATTTACCGACACCATGACCGGCAAGCTCGAGCGCATGGAAGCACAGATCAAAAAGCAGGAGGAAGCACGATGAGCATCCGCGACAACCTTGATATCTCGGCCTATCTGGTACTCGGCCCCGAAAACACGCTCGGGCGTCCCGTGGGCGATGTGGTGGCCCAGGCGCTCGACGCAGGCTTTACCTGCATCCAGGTGCGCTCCAAGGTGGCAAGCGCCCGCGAGATTATTGCGCTGACGGGCGACGCCGCGCAGGCAATCGCACAGGCCGGCAAGACCGGTCAGGTCGCCCTGCTGATCGACGACCGCCTGGACTGCGTGCTTGCCGCGCGCGAGCAGGGCATCGCTGTCGACGGCGTGCACGTGGGCCAGAGCGATATTCCCGTCGAGGTCTGTCGCAAGCTGCTGGGCCCCGACGCCATCGTGGGCCTTTCGGCCCGTTGCGAGGAGATGCTCGAGTACGTCAAGACCGCCGACATGAGCCTAGTCGACTACCTGGGCATCGGCCCACTCCACGAGACCGAGACCAAGCGCGACTGCGGACGCGCGGCCGATGGCTCCATCATCACCAAGAGCTTTGAGGACCTGGCTGCCCTCCACGCGGCAAGCCCCGTGCCCATCGTGGTGGGCGGCGGCGTCAAGACGGCCGACCTGCCGCAGCTTAAGGCAACCGGCGTCGATGGCTTCTTTGTGGTGAGCGCCGTCTGCAGTGCCGACGACCCCTACGCCGCGGCCAAGGAGCTCGTCGACACCTGGCAGCAGGCATAGGCATAAGCCGAGCAGCTGATCCGCAGCCTCATATCTTCAGCAATGGAAAGCGCATCCCAGTTTGGACGTCCATTTTGGGATGCGCTTTCCGCCACAGCCCCTACCCCGCCAGATACGCTTCCAACGCCGGCAAAGTCGCCTCCGCATCTCGACGACCGATCTGATAGATGCGCTCGAGCTCATCCGGTTCACGGCACAGCGACGGTACCTTCACCGATTCGCTCGGCCGCACCACAAAGACCTCGCCGGCAGCCTCGCGACGTGCCAGGTCGTCGAGCGTAGCATTGTAGACCTCATGCCGATGCTCAAGCGCTGCGACAAACTCCGGGTAGTGACGGAACACGCGCCGCAGCATGGGCATCACGCTGTTGGGCTGTTTCACAAAGCCAGCCGGCTGTGTGAGCACCACGATATTGCGGTCATACCCCTGCGCAAACAGCCATGCACTGGGAATAGAATCAGCCACGCCACCATCCAGATACTTATGCCCGTCAATAGCAACGGGACGCGTCGCCACGGGAATCGCCGACGACGCCCGGATCCACTCGATATCGCGCTCATCGCCATAAGGCAGGTCATGGTAGACGGCCTTGCCCGTCTCGATATCGGTGCACACGCACGTAAACCGCATGGGGCAGGCGCGATATGCCTCCAGGTCGATGGGATCGCGCTCGATGGGCACCTCGTGATAGGCAAAGTCGGCATTGTACATATCGCCGGTTCGCAGCCAGCTGGTCACGCTCGCATAGCGCTTGTCGGCGCAATAGGCCTTGTTGTAGCGAATGGCACGGCCGATCTGGCGCGATTTAAAGTTGTAGCCAAACGCCGCGCCCGCCGAGACACCCACCATATGGTCGCAGGTCAAACCGTGCTCCATCCATACGTCGAGCACGCCAGCCGTATACATACCGCGGTAGCCGCCTCCCTCGAGCGCCAGCCCCACCGTGCGCGTCATATTTGACTGTGCCATGCGACCATCTCCGTTCCTGCGTTTTTAACCGGGACAAGTATACCCGTCAACATATATCGTCTCAGCCGCATTTTTATCAAGCATCGCATCGTCGCGCTACCGCTTGTCGAATAATAGCCGCCCGCAGCATGTGCACCCATCTATAATTGTGCACTGCTGTTTATGCTACTCAGCAGTTATCAACAGCGAACATTCGTCGGCAAAGTAACCCAACAACGCAGCAAGACGGGGGCCTGGATACACGCAAGACGCCGAGTAACGACGCGTGTACACAACGAGCTCGCCCGACGCAATCCGCCCCGACCTAAGAAAGCCGCTTAGAACATGGATACTGTCAGCAATTACACCGAAACGCTCGAAAAGACCGTCCGCGACCTTCTCGAGCGCCAGGATGATCTGATTAGGACCGCCTTTACCGACCAGCTTACCGGACTTGGCAACCGCGGCGGCTTTGCCCGTTCCCTCGAGGAGCTCTGGGAGCAGGACGCCCCCGTTACCATGGCATTCATCGATATCGACAATCTCAAGCACTGCAACGACGTCTTTGGGCATGACGAGGGCAACCGCTATATCTTGCAGGTAAGCCTCTATCTCAAGCTGTATATGAAAGTGGACGAGGCGGCGTTTCGCATAGGCGGCGACGAGTTTGCCATCCTATCTACGATTGCAACCGAGGACGACCTCGCCGAACGTCTGGAACACTGCCGAACGATCCTGCTCAAAAACAACGATTCCGAGATGCCCCACTCGTTTAGCTACGGAGTGGCACACGCCGACCCCGCCCTGGGCGAAGCCTCCAATCGCATGGCACTCGATGCCGACCATCGCATGTACGACTACAAGCTACGTCATGCCATGCACCTCGATCGGCGCAATATCACGCAAGTCCACGCCGACGACTTCGAAATAAGCGATCGTATTTTCGACGCTTTTTCGATGCTCAACGAGGGCCGTTATTTCTTTATCGAGAACTTGGACAAGGACCGCACCCTTTGGTCGCAAGGTGCCTTGCGCGATCTCGGTCTTCCTTCGGAGCACATAGACAGCTGCCGCGATTTCTGGAAGACGCGCGTCCATCCCGATGACCTCGAGGCCTACGCCAACGACATCAACCAGATCTTTAACGGCTCCAAACACCGCCGCGTCATGCAGTACCGCATGCGCAATGCCGCGGGTGACTACGTTCTCTGCCGTGCTCGCGGGTTTCGCATCGACGGCGACGGAAATGTCCCCTCGCTCTATGTCGGCGAACTCGTCAACCACTCGCTTGCCGAAACCGTCGACGCCGCCACAGGCCTCGGAACGCAGCGCATGCTGGTCAACGCTATCGATGCCTGCCGTCGCGACCGCTGCGAGACGGGGCTTATAGCGGTGCGCATTCGTGGCACGGCGAATCTCAACGAGCTCTACGGGGCCGAGGCTGTCGACAACATGCTTGCCGAATACGCAGGCCGCATGCTGTCGATCACCCGCGGCAGAAGCCGGGTCTTCCGTTCACGAAGCGTCCAGTTCGTCGTGCTCAGCAACGATTTGGACCATGAGGCATTCGAGCAACTGACCCGCCACCTTAAAGAGGCTGTTTTCGCTCCTGTTCAAATCGCAGGCGACACCATTACTCCCGTCTGCCTTGTCGTCCCGGCCTTTTACGAGCACTTAGCCCATCAAGCGACCGCCGTTTTAGGCGAACTCGACCGTCGCCTTCGCACGGCCGGCGGGCTTGTTCCCAACGACAGCCTCCCCATACCCGAGGCGGAGCGCAAAAGCGCCATCGCCGAACGTATCGACTCGCTCACGGGCCTCTATCGACCCAGCGAGTTTATGCGGCGCGCCAACGCATTTCTCGAGGCAAGGCGCGACGACACCTGGTGCATCGCCACCGTCGACATGGGTCACATGCGCCTGTTTAATGAATGGCACGGCCAGGCCGAGGGCGACCGCGTACTCGCCGATGTGGGCACGGTCCTCAAGGACATCGAGAATGCCGATATGGGCGTCGCAGGGTACTGGGGCCAAGATGACTTTTGCGTACTCATCCCCTTTAAGCACATCACCGTCCATCAAATCTACAACCGCGTTCGCGAGGCAGTAGCCAGGCATGATGACGGCGTAGGTTTTTGGCCGTCCATGGGCATTTACCCCATCGACTCCAATGAGGAGATCACCATCGATGCGCAGGCAAAGGCCATGTTTACCAATCGACGCGCCAAAAACGACTTCAAGGAGCGCATTGCTATTTTCCGCCCCGAAGAATATGAACACGAGATTGCGTTCCACCGCACGCTGACCGAGTTCCAGTACGCGCTCTCAAATGGCCGCATCACGTACTACCTGCAGCCCCAGGTCGATATGGAAACCGGCGAGATCATTGGCGCCGAGGCACTTACGCGCTGGATTGACAAGGACGGCTCTCTCATTTCGCCCGCAACGTTTATCCCTGCACTCGAGGAAAGCGGCTTTGTGGTGACGCTCGACAAGTACATTTGGCAGGGTGTCGCCATATGGCTTCGCGAGCGTCTCGATCGCGGTCTTCGCGTGGTTCCGGTCTCGCTTAATGTGTCTCGCGTGGACATTCTTGCCTGCGACGTTGCCGAGCATATGGGATCGCTCGCCGCCCAATACAACCTGCCGCCCGAGCTCATGCGCATCGAGATCACCGAGACGGCTTATACGGGAGAGTCCGAAGCCGTGGACAAACTGACAGCCGACTTGCACACCCGCGGCTTCTCGACCTATATGGACGATTTTGGCACCGGTCAGTCCACGCTCGCGATGCTCAAGAACGTCAACGTCGACGTCATCAAGCTCGACCGCACCTTTGTGCCCACCGACCGCGATCAAGGCCGCAGCGCGCAGATCGTGTCATCGATGCTCGAGATGGCGCAGTCGCTCCATCTGCCCATTGTAATCGAAGGCGTCGAGACAGATGAGCAGGCGAACATGCTACGCCACATGGGCGCCCGCTACGCTCAGGGTTTCCTCTACTACCGCCCCATGCCGGCGAAGGATTTTGAGGCATTGCTCGATGGTGGCAATAACAACTGATACGCTCGCGCGCAAAACGCCACCGCCGAAGGGGGCATTTGTCTCCATTAGCTAACTTATATCCCCAGTTCAAACCGAATTGGGGATATGATACAAACCGTTGTTCCCCCAAGGAGGTTATCCATCATGAACGAGTCGTACCGCATGGGCGAGCAATCGATTATTGCCTATCTTCAGCGACTTGCGAATGGCATCTCAACCGCCGAACTCGATGTTGCCGCGCTGCCTGCTGAGCTACGCGCCGTTGGTGAGCAACTGCAAAAGACGCATGCTATCCTGCAACAAGAGCGCCAGCTGCTTGAGCGCAACGCCTATATCGACCCGCTCACCAACTTGGGCAACCGCAGCGGACTCGACCGTCACGTCGAGCAGCTCTGGCGCAAAGGCGGTCCCTTCACCTGCGCCTATATTGACATCGACCATCTCAAGCATTGCAATGATAGGTTTGGCCACGCCGAAGGCAATCGCTATATTCTGAGCATCTGCCGCACGCTCTCCGAAACCATGGAGCACAATGAGATGCTGTTCCGTATCGGTGGAGACGAGTTTGTGCTTATCTCGCTCTCCGCAAACGAGACTGAACTCGAGCAGCGCTTGGAGCAGGTGCGTGCCGGGCTGATCGAGGCGAGCTCAGGTGGCAAGGCGCCCATGATCGCCAGCTTTAGCTTTGGCTGCTCGCGCGTCGATCCACTTGCCGGCGACACGCGTCGCCAGATGACGATGGATGCCGATCGCAAGATGTATCGCTATAAGCTTATGCATCGTGTACAGCAACCGAAAGACAATGACGCACCACAACGCCCAATCGTCGATCAGCTTCCCTGCAACGACCGGGTGTTCCAAGCAATCTCCATGAGCTCCGAGACGCACTATCCGTTCATCCTTAACCTCGATACGGGCGAATCGCAATGGTCGGTTAACGCCGTGCGCGATTTTGACCTGCCCTCCCAGCACCCTTTTAACTCGGTCGACATGTGGCTCGCCCGCGTTCATCCCGAGGACCGCGACAACGTACGCGCCGAGCTCGACATGGTGATAAACGGCACGTGGCACTTCCACTACATGCAGTATCGCGTAATGGATGCCACCGGAGCATACGCGCTTTGCGACTGCACGGGTTACCGCTTGGACGGCACCGATACCGAGCCCAGCATGTATGTGGGCATCATCATCAACCGAAGCCTAGCGGATACGACCGACTCGGTGACGGGCCTGGGCGATATTCACGCCCTGGTCAACGCCATTGGCGAAATGCGCCGCGTGGCGCGCGAGGCAGGCTTTATTGCCATTAAGGTTGACGATATCGCCGAGGTCAATGCCCGCTTTGGATTTGATGCAGGCGACCGCGTGCTCGCCGAAAGCGCCGCTTGCCTTATGGAATGCTCGCGCGGCAAGGGTCGCCTGTTCCGCTCGACGGGGCCGACATTCGTGGCGCTTTTCGATGACTTTGATCCCGAAGAGACCGACGCGATCGCAGATGAAATCGAGCGGTTTCTGGGTTCTCCCGTGCTCATCGGCTCGCTTGAATATCAGCCGCCCATTCGTGTGGCGACGCTTCATCTGGACGCTGTCGATCGACAGCCCGTTTCCATTTTGAACGAGCTCAAAGCGTTGCTCGGTAAAGCCGTGCAGGTGCCAGGTACCAAACTGGATTAGCACCGCGCCCGCACCGCCTCCCCCATCGTGCGATAATCCTCTGCAGAAGTCACCAACAGCAGAGGGAGTTTGTGATGAAGGTTCTTTTGGTCAATGGCAGTCCCAAGGCAAACGGCAATACCGCCCGCGCACTCGCCGAGGTCTCCGAGCAACTCAACGCCGAGGGCATTGATACCGAGGTGTTCCAGCTGGGCGCCAAGCCCATTCGCGACTGCATCGGTTGCGGCCAGTGCGGCAAGCTTGGCGGTCGCTGCACCTTTGACGACGACGTGGTGAACGAGCTCATCGCTGCCGCCGAGCAGGCAGATGGCTTTGTCTTTGGCTCCCCCGTCTACTATGCGCATCCCAGCGGACGCATCCTCTCGGCTCTCGACCGCGCCTTCTATGCAGGCGGGCATGCCTTTGGGCACAAACCCGGCGCCGATTCCCTGAATCTTGTGAGGTCCGTCGCCCGCCGTGGCGGCACGTCGACCACCTTCGATGTACTCAACAAGTACTTCACTATCAACCAGATGCCCGTGGTGGCCTCCACGTACTGGAACAACGTCTTTGGTGCCATGCCGGGCGAGGCCGCCCAGGACGCCGAGGGCCTGGCCACCATGCGAAACATCGGCAAAAACATGGCCTGGCTCCTGCATTGTATCGAAGCAGGACAGGCCGCCGGCATCGAAGCCCCCGAAGGCGATCGCGCCCGCACCAACTTCATTCGTTAGAACGGGAGCCGATAAGTGAACGTGCAAATTTTTGGCACCAAAAAGTCTTTCGATACCAAGAAGGCCCAGCGCTATTTTAAGGAGCGCCGCATTAAGGTGCAGTTTATCGACCTTAAGGAAAAGGAGATGAGCAAGGGCGAGCTCACGAGCGTGATGCAGGCGGTCGGCGACATCGACAAGCTACTCAACCCCAAGGCCAAGGACGAGGAAACGCTCGCGCTCATCCAGCACCTCACCCCTAGCCAGCGCTTCGACAAGCTGCTCGAGAACCAGCAGGTCTTGGCCGAGCCCATCGTGCGCAACGGCGCCAAGGCGACCGTGGGTTACTGCCCCGATACC